>CAYPIV010000089.1:2095-4836 GCA_964410895.1 uncultured Ruminococcus sp.
CCGATTCCGGAAGGATCTTTCCGTATGCCACCACTACGATCACTTCGGGATCCAACCGAGACAGCAACGCAGAAAACGCTTCATCCCGCAACGTATTCGGTTGGTATACCGGCAAATGGCATGCCTCGGCATATTGTTTGACGGGCGGCGGTGTCAGAACGTATCCGCGTCCTTTCGGCTTATCCGGCTGCGTCACCACACCGATCACTTCGTGATCGGACGCCACCAAAGCTTTTAGGGAAAAAAGCGCAAAATCCGGTGTTCCCATAAATAAAACACGCATTATTCGATCTCCTCAATCATGCAATCCAAAAAGAGTTTCCCATCCAAATGATCGATCTCATGGCAAAGTGCGCGCGCCAACAGATCGCTTCCCGTTACCTCAAACGTTTCTCCTTTGCGGTTAACGGCGCGCACCGTAACATGCTTTGGACGTTTGGTGATCCCCCAACGGTCCGGGATGGATAAGCACCCTTCCTGCTCACGCTGCTCTCCCGCATAGGCAATGATCTTGGGATTGATCAGCTCAATAACTTGTCCTTCCTCAACTTCCACCACCGCGATCCGGCGCAAAACGCCGACTTGCGGTGCCGCAAGTCCGCAACCGTTTGCGGCTCGCATGGTCTCTACCATATCGTCCAACAACGCGATCACTCTCGGGGTGATCTGATCAACGGGACGACAGATCTTCCTTAAGGTGTCATCTCCCAATTTTACAATATTTCTTTTTGCCATGATGGTCTCCTTCACTATTTTCTTTCTTCTTCCGCTTCCCGCAGAATGTGTCGAAAGACAAAACACGTATTTCTCACAAAGAGGAAGGGTTCAGATCGATGCCCAAGTTCAACCGCTTTCCGATATTTGCGGAAAACGCCGTCACAAAGGCGGAAAACATTTCCAACGTACGTTTGTTCAGTTTACATTTCAATACCATCCGCATGCGGTAACGGTTATCTACACGGTAAACCGGCGCTTCAAACGGGCCGAAAACGATCAACGGGATCTCCGGATATTTCTCCGCATGCAACTTTTGCAATTCTTCCGACATGCGCTGCGCAGCCAACAAAAGCTCCCCTTCCAACAGTCCCGTCAACGTCAAAAGTGCAATATCGCAAAACGGAGGAAATGTCAAAAGTTTTCGCAATCGGATCTCCCGTTCATAAAACATTTCGTAATTTTGTTCACAGGCAAGACGGATGATCTCACTGTCCGGATTATTGGTTTGAATGATCGCCACACCTTCTTTATCGCCGCGTCCCGCTCGCCCGATCACCTGCGTCAACATGGAAAAGGTCCGTTCGCCGGCACGGTAATCATCCAAATACAACGACATATCCGCCAGCAAGACCCCAACCAAAGTCACATTCGGAAAATCATGTCCCTTTGTCACCATTTGCGTTCCCAACAGAATATCCGCCTCATGATTGCGAAATGCGGAAAGCATTTGATCATAGGCAAGCTTATTTGCGACGGTGTCGGTATCCATACGCAATATTTTTGCACTCGGAAGGAGCCGTTGCAATTCCTCCTCCACACGCTGCGTGCCAAACCCCATCCGTAACAAATGCTCGGAACCGCAGTTTGGGCAGGTTTTCGGCAGCGGCATTTTCCTGCCGCACCAATGACAAACCAATTGCCCGACCGAATAGTCTTTTTTTTGCGTATGATAGGTCATGGCAACCGAACAGGAAGGGCACATGACCGCAGAACCGCAGGAGCGGCAACTGAGAAAATGATTGTAACCGCGACGATTCAAGAACAGGATGGATTGCTCCTTTTTTTCGTATACGCGGCACAGTTCCCGCAGCAAGCGTTCCCCCAGCGGAGAAGTATTTCCGGAACGTTCTTCCTGTCGCATATCCGCAACGACCACACGCGGCAGACCCGCGCTTCCGTAGCGGTGGTGCAAAGTGACCAGAGAATAGATCCCCTGCTGTGCTTTGCGTCGACTTTCCACCGAGGGGGTGGCTGATGCCAACAACAGCAACGCATTCTCTTTGGCACACCGGTACCGTGCAATGTCGCGCGCATGATATTTCGGACTTTGATCGGATTTATAGGTATGTTCCTGTTCTTCATCGATCAAAACAGCGCCCAAATTTTTAACCGGTGCAAATACGGCGGAACGAGTTCCGATCACAACGTCGGACAGCCCCTGCCGAATGCGGCAGTACGCATCATACCGTTCTCCGGCAGACAATCCCGAGTGCATGACCGAGACCCGCTTGCCGTACCGAGCGCAAAAGATCGATACGGTCTGCGGGGTCAGTGCAATTTCGGGAAGCAGCAGGATCACCCCTCGTCCCGCTTCCAACAAGCGGTCCATTAACACGGTCATCACGGAAGTTTTTCCGCTTCCCGTCACCCCGTACAATAACGCGGCTTTCGGCTCTCCCGAAAAAGCCAATGCGGTCAATTGCTCCGCCGCCTCCTGTTGCTCTTCGTTTAAAGTTAAGGGAGTTTGACCGACAAACGGAATGTCGGAATACGGATTGCGATCCAAACGAACCTCCTCGGAAAACAGGATCCCTTTCTCCTCCAATGTTCGAATCGGGGAATCGCCCACGTTCGCAAGTTCTTTGATCCGTTCCGCGCGCATGGGGCATCCTTCCTCTAAAAGAACTTGCAATATCGATGCCTGTTTGGAAGAAGTCAATTTTCCGTAGGTTTCGCACTCGGTACCCGAAAGCAAATTGCGAACGGTTTCTTCGGAAACGGCAAAATACCACCTTCGTTCCGTT
>CAYPIV010000090.1:0-4833 GCA_964410895.1 uncultured Ruminococcus sp.
GCAGTAACCGGCAAAAAACTTTCCGGGGGGACAGAAAAATGAAAACGATATCGGTTTTGACCAAACGAAACGTAAAACTGTTTTTTAAGGACAAAGGAATGTTTTTTACCTCATTGATCACTCCGATCATTCTGTTGGTGCTGTATGTTACGTTTCTCGGCAACGTGTTTCGCGATACCTTTCAGTCGGTCCTGCCGGCATCCATGGCTTTTTCGGATTCCGTCATCGACGGCTTGGTCGGCGGAGAACTGATCTCTTCCATTTTGGCGGTCTCTTGTATTACGGTCACTTTTTGCTCGAACTTTTTGATGGTACAGGATAAAGCCAACGGAATTGTGAAAGATTGGAATATTTCGCCCGTTTCGGCTTCGGCTCTTGCCATGAGTTACTATTTTGCCAATTTGATCTGCTCGCTCATGATCTGCATCGCTACCTTGGGGATCTGTTTGATCTATATCGGCGTGGTCGGATGGTATCTGTCGGTAGCCGATGTGTTCCTCTTGCTCGGGGACGTCGTATTGTTGGTGCTGTTCGGCAGTGCGTTGTCCTCCGTGATCAACTTTTTCCTTTCTACCCAAGGACAGATCTCGGCTGTCGGAACGGTGATCAGCTCCGGTTACGGCTTTATTTCCGGCGCATATATGCCGCTTTCCTCTTTCGGCGAGGGATTGCAAACGGTTTTGTCGTTTTTGCCGGGAACATACGGAACTTCCTTGGTTCGGAATCATGCCATACGCGGTGCATTTGCGGAAATGCAGTCTATGGGAGTGCCGGAGGAAGCGGTTACACAGTTAAAAACCTCGTTGGACTGCAATTTGAACTTCTTCGATCATGCCGTGGAAGAACCTGCCATGTACGGGATCTTGATCTCCGCGATCGTTCTTTTGCTTGCGGGATACATTCTGATGAATCGGATTCGGCAACGCCGATCCCAAAAGCACCGGAGGCAGTCGGCATCGGTATGAGGGGACCTTTTCCGTGTTCTCGCTGCAATTTTGTTTCACTCGGGGGGATCCTGAAAACAGGTTCCCCCGAAGTTTTTTTCGGCAAAAATAAAATAATTATGAATTGTGCAACGGAGCCCTTGCCAAGCCGTTGCTTTTGTGTTACAATGGAAACGACAGATCAAAGATAAAACAGAAACGGAGTGGATGATTCCCGTGAAACAGATCCGAAAAATAACTGTGCTGATGTTGGCGGTTTGCTTGCTGACGGTGGCTTTTTCCGCCTGCGGAACCAAAACAGGCGGGACAACTTCCGCAACCACGCAGACGACTGCACTCCCCGCTGAAGCACTTCCGCCGCATCCGCAGACCTCTGCGGTCGGTTTGCAAACGATTTCCAACGCGCTTTCCGTGGCTGTTGAGCCGAATGCCGATCAGTTTACGTATACGATCTCCGACGGCACGGTGACTCTGACAGGGTATCTCGGTACTTTTTCTAACATAAGGATCCCGGCGGAGATCGAGGGATCTCCCGTTACCGCCATTGCGGGCGGAGCGTTTGAAAATGCGGAACAGTTGCATGTGTTGGTCATTCCGGATACGGTCCTGTCTATCGGAACCGGTATTTTAAGGGGATGCGGATCGATTGTGGCGTTGCAGACCCCGCTTTTGGGTAATTCCGCCGCGTCCGATCAATACCTTGGGTATTTATTCGGTTCCGCAAGTTATGAGGAGAATTCCCGTGATGTTCCGGTGTCCCTGAAATATTTGAAACTGACGGGTTCCGCTCCTTCTTTGGCAAAATTTGCGTTGTACGACTGCAATGACCTTGTCGCGATCCAATTGCCGGAGACGATGCTTTCGTTGGAACCTTACTCGCTGTTTCGGTGCGAGCGGTTGCAGTTTATCAATACTTCGCACTTGCAAACGGTATCGGAACGTGCCATGATGCAATGTAAGGCGCTGACTTCTTTGGAGTTTGGAAGTGCTTTGACGCAGATCGGGCTCGGAGCATTGGAGGGATGCAGTTCCTTGGAATGTTTGACTCTTCCGTTTATCGGCGGAAGTGCCACCGAAAATCGGTATTTGGCATATCTGTTCGGTGCGGCGGTTCCGGATTTTTCGGCGGGATATTATCCGCAAAGTTTGATTGAAGTCCGATTGCTCTCCACATGCGTTTCTCTCGGAAATTATGCGTTTTACGAATGTTCGCGGTTGGTTTATCTGACATTGGAGGAGGGGATCACTTCCATTGGGGTCCGCGCGTTTGACGGTTGTGAGCGGTTGCGCTCTTTGATTTTGCCGAATACTCTGCAAAGCATCGGCGAGAATGCCTTTTTTGACTGCAAGCGGTTGAAGACCGTTTCGTTTGGCACAGCGGAAGACTCCCGCCTTTCCCAAATCGGGATCAATGCTTTTTACAATTGCATTTCTTTGGAGCAAGTGGTCCTGCCGCAATCGTTGGAATCCATTCCCGCGTCCTGCTTTGCCGGATGTACCGCTTTGCGTTCCGTTCAACTCGGCGGTGTCAAAACGGTTGGAAAAAATGCTTTTCGCGGTTGCACGTCACTTACGGAAGTGCTTCAAAACGGAGATGTGCGATTTGAAGAAGGCAATGAAGCGGCACTGCCGAAGGATACCGATTGAGTGAAAGGAGAACGATATGCATATTCCCGTTTCCGAGTCGCAGTGTATCTCAATCTTAACATTTGAAGAGGCAAGAGAACATCGTGAAGAAAGTACGTCCTATGACCGAACCAAATGGATCTATATTCCCGATTTTTATTCGGAATATCGGTATCTTCTCGGAACGGTCGGCGATCATCCGTTGATTACCGTCGGGATCAACCCGTCCACGGCGGAGCCGGAACATTTGGACAATACATTGAAGTCCGTCAGCAGGATCGCGCAGCAAAACGGATTCGATTCTTTTTTGATGTTCAACGTCTATGCGCAACGTGCCACCAATCCCGATCATATGGACAGTGAGCTGAACACGGTTTTACATCAAGAAAATATGCGGGCATTCCGTTGGGTATTGTCCCGCTGTCGGAAAACGCCGCAGATCTGGGCTGCATGGGGGACGATCGTGGAAAAAAGAGCCTACTTAAAACAATGCCTTACGGATATGGTGACCGAGGGAAACGCTTTCGGTGCACAATGGTACCATGCCGGAAAGCCGTCTGTCAAAGGACATCCGCACCATCCGTTGTATTTAAAAAAAGATGCTTGCATCGAACCGTTTGATATGGAAGCTTATTTGCGTACTTTGTAAAATCTGCGGAGCATCGGATCCGAGCCGGCATCCTTAAAAAAATGAGGTCAAACCTGTTTTTTGACCTCGTTTTTTTTGATCTCGGAACGGAACAGCGTCATTTGCGGGCCCGTTTGAAACCTTTTTATGCAAGTGCTGCCAAACGCGGGACCGCCGTGTTGGTACAGATGGTATGCCCATACTCGCCGATATACAATCGAAAAAACACAGCGTTCTCCGGTGTGCCGTATTCCGAAAGGAAGTTCCATTCCGCCGGTGCGGAAAAAGGCGACGGGGAAGAACCGGTCAAATACAGATAATAACGGTTTTGAGGATCTCGGTATGCGTCACTGCTTTCTATGTATCCGACAGCGTTTAATCGTTGACATGCGGACAGGAGTGCTTGCAGTGTTTGAAATCGGTAGGCGCATTCGCAGTGAAAATGCGGAGGATCTCTTTTGGGTTCCAAGGCACGTGTTTTTTCGCTCTTTCTCATTTCCGATCCCGAACATCCGGAATTGGAAAGACGACTGATAAACATTTCGCATCCGCCGCCTTTGGACGGAAAATATTGAACGGAGATACAGGTATCATCTGCCTCGAAATCGGTTTTCTTTTTGATTTCATCCAACAGTTTTCGGACCGTTTTCGGCAGACTTCTGCTGTCTTCCGAAAATGCATCGGTGCTTAGTTCCAATCGATCCATATCCGATGCAGTCAACATGATCTTCAGCTTTTGATCATTGATTCGAATCAATTCCATAACGACGATCTCTCCTTTCTCGGGAAACGATCCTTACTACTTATTATAATCCGATTTTTTGAAAATGGAACCCCTAAAAATTTGGTAATTTGCATTGACGGTATTCGTTTTTTATGGTATAATAATCACAGGAAGCCTGCACGGCAGGCTCGGGACTTCGCAAGCTTCGCCCCTTACGCACGGATCGTGCGCCTGCGGCATTGACGGCTTCGCAAAAATGCCATTGCGAGCAAGCATTTTTGCGGCATGGTAGATGTATTCCGCAAAAATTCATCTTGTTCCAAAGAGTTCCGCACCGCGAACGGAACGGTTTCCCATTCCCGCAAACCGTTTCGGCTTTGCGAAAAAACACGAGGGCGATTTTCAAAACGGTCGATACGGCCATACGAACGTCGGAAAGAGTAAAAAATACGAAAAATTCAATTGTTCGTCACGCAATGACCGCAAATTACTTTTATAATAACATTGCGGAAATAGATTTTACATAAAAAATACATATTTTCGGGAGGAAAAACAATGACCGATACCAAGATTCTGGTGGTGGACGACGATTCCAACATCAGCGATTTATTGAAGATCTATTTTGAAAATGAGGGCTATGACGTTAAAGTGGCAAATGACGGCATGGAGGGGTTGAATTATTTCAAAATGTTTGAACCGGATCTGGTTTTGTTGGATATCATGCTTCCCAAAAAAGACGGATGGCAGGTGTGCCGCGAGATTCGGGAGATCTCATCCAAGCCGATCATTATGGTGACTGCCAAAGGGGAAGTGTTTGACAAGGTATTGGGGTTGGAGCTCGGAGCGGATGACTTTGTGGTGAAGCCGTTTGACATGAAAGAACTTTCCGCCCGTGTCAAAGCCGTGTTGCG
>CAYPIV010000091.1:0-3138 GCA_964410895.1 uncultured Ruminococcus sp.
ACGGCAATAAAAATCCCCGGAAACAAAACGCCGTATTTGAAATGCCCTCCGAACCGATACTCGGACATCACTTTTTTTTCATGGTCCGTCATAAAACGTGCAAGAAAAAGGACCAACGCCGTTTTGGCGATCTCCGACGGTTGCACGGTAAAGACCTTAAAATCCAACCAACGCTTTGCACCGCTTCCGAGATCGGAACCGATCACCAGAACAAGCAACAGCAAGACAACGGCAATCCCGTACAAGGGATAACTGAAATCCCTCCAAAATCCGGGGGTGCAAAATCGAACGACGACCGCTGTAAAAGCCACAGCCATGACCAAAAAGAAACAGTGCCGTGCAATAAAATACGTATGGTCGTCATGATATTGCTGCGCATAGACGGAAGAAGCACTGTAAACCATGACGCACCCGAACAAAACCAAAGCAGCGGTGATCAAAAAGAAAACCAGATCGATGCTTCCCTTTTTCGGAATTGCCGAATCCGATTTGGAAGTTTGAACGGTTGCCTGCATCGGATCCGATCCGCCGTTGCGATCTGCCGACACACGGCTTTGCCGAAATGACAGGTTCTTTTCCTCTTCGCTCATCTGCAATCCTTTCTTACCAACCCGTTTGCATGCGGACGGCTACAAAAGCTATCGCGCAAAAGATCAATTCCACAGCGGAAAATACGATCACGACTTTCCATTCGCTCCAACCGCCTTTTTCAAAGTGATGATGGATCGGTGCCATGCGGAACAGCCGCTTTCCGTGCGAAATCTTGAAATAAAAAGTCTGCAAAAAGCTGGAAAGCATTTCAATCACAAACACGCCGCAGATCAAAACGCCCAAAACCAGCTGTTCCGTCTGTACAAGAACCCCCATGATCAATGCACCGAAGAAAAGCGAACCGGTGTCTCCCATGAATATTTTGGCGGGATGCGCATTGTATACCAAAAAGCCGAGCGTTGCGCCGATCAAACCGCCCGCCAACAACGAAAGCTGTTCGTCCTGTACGGAAAAAGCCCAAACGGCAAAAAAAGCACCGATAACAAGCGAAACGGACGATGCCAAACCGTCTACCCCATCCGTAAAATTCGCCCCGTTCAAAATACCGGTCAACAGTATCACGGCAACGGGATAGAAAAACCATCCCAACTCCAATCGAATATGCGTGAAAGGAATCGAAAGTGCCGTAGACAGATTTCCCGTATATCCGAGCACACACAAATATGCCGCACAGATCACCAATTGCAACAGCAATTTCTGTTTGGATGTCAAACCTTCGTTTTGCTTTTTGATCAGTTTGCAATAATCGTCAACAAAACCGATAGCACCGTTTGCAACCGCATATGCCAACGTCAAACTGAGAGGAAGATACCTCTCGGCATCTCCCGCAATCGAACGGTAGATAAAAAATCCAGCCATGACCAACAAAATTGCCAAGATAAACCCAATACCGCCCATGATCGGCGTTCCCTCTTTGTTTTTATGCCAACGGGGACCGATCTCCAAAATTTTTTGACCGAGCTTGCGTGCGCGCAAAATCGGAATCAGAATCCGCTCCGCCAAAACAGTCAGCGCAAATACCGATATCGTTACAATGAAAAATGTCAAGGTAAACTGATTCATAAAGAACGGATCCTTTCTGTAATTTTTGAAATTCCGAATTGCTTTCGGTACCGGATGCGGTCACCGAGACCGTTGATCGGGAAAGGCTTCTTTCAAAGCCTCGATCATCCCTTCCAATCCCACGGCGCGACTTGCCTTAAAAAGGATCACATCGCCCGCCGTCAAAGTTTCGTTCAATGCCTGCGCGGCACCGCACAGGTCTTTCGCATTCAAATTACGATACACACGATCTGCCGACATTCCCGTTTGCATGGCACCCACCGCGATCTGATGACCGCCTCGTCCCAGCGTAAACAGGCGGTTGATGCCGCGTTGTGCAACATGAGCACCGACCGAACGGTGCAATGCGGGACTTTCCGTTCCGAGTTCCAACATATCTCCGAGAACCGCAATGCTGCGGCAACCGGTCCGACGGCTGTATTCATCCAAAACGTCCACAGCGGCATTCATGGATTCGGGAGAAGCGTTGTAACAATCTTCGATCACCGTAAAATCGCCCCACGAGAAAATGTGCTGACGCATGCCGCTCGGCTCAAACGCAAGCATTCCGCGGCGGATCGCAGCTTCATCGATCCCGGCAAGCGTCGCCGCCGCAAACGCAAACAAAGCCGCGTAAATATTGTGTCTCCCCATCACGCGAATGCAAAAATCTTTCATCTCGCGTCCTTGTGCCACAATGTCAAACCGAGTGCAATCCGGTTCCACCTGAATATTCTTTGCAAAAAAATCGGCTTTCTCACTGAAAAGGGACACATACAGCGTGTGGTAACTTTTTCCGCCGATCTTTTGCAGCAACGGTTCATCTCCGTTCAAGATCAAGGTCCCGCCGTCCCGCAGACCGCACAAGATCTCCAATTTTGCACGGCAGATATTCTCTCTGGAACCGAGCATCTCCATGTGTGAAGTACCGATATTCGTAATAATCCCGATCTCCGGTTCCGCTGCAATGGACAGGCGCTCCACCTCACCGAAATCACTCATCCCCATTTCCAAAACCGACCACTCGCAGTCCATCGGAGTTTCCATGACGGAAAACGGCATCCCGATCAAACTGTTAAAATTTCCCGGCGTTTTATAGGTCCGACGCTCGATGGAAAAAACAGCGGAGATCAGATCCTTGGTGGTGGTTTTTCCGACACTGCCCGTCACGGCAATATTCCGAGTATTTAAATATTGGTGCCGATATCCGTGGCACAACTTTGCAATTGCAAGTTCGGTATCGTTCACAACGATCGCCGTAGCATCGACCGCTTCGATCTCTTCGTTACTGTGCTCGCAAATAATACAACGGCAACCGTTCTGCAATGCTTCGGGAATGAAACGGTGACCGTCCGTCCGCTCGCCGCGCAACGCAACAAATACCGTTTCCGGATCGGTCTCACGCGAATCCGTACAAATAAATCTGGCGAACACTTCCCCCAAAGCGCCCTGATGCAGCTCTCCTCCGCATAAGCGAGCCAAGGTACCAAAGCTGATTTTTTGACTGCTGAAATGAATTTTCATAAGAACCTAAGCTCCCTTTCC
>CAYPIV010000091.1:3238-4789 GCA_964410895.1 uncultured Ruminococcus sp.
AGCTGATTTTTTGACTGCTGAAATGAATTTTCATAAGAACCTAAGCTCCCTTTCCGCTGTTTTGAAACGATCATTCTTGTACCGAGCCGTCGCTGTCCGCATTGTTTTTCCCGAAAAGCGATCGCTCCGCAAATGCCTTTTGCACCGTGTCCGTTTCCGAAAAAGCCTGTCGTCCCTTCGGACCGATCTCATATTCTTCATGCCCTTTTCCCGCAAGCAGGATCCAATCTCCCGCCTTAGCGTTCAGCACGGCATGTCGAATTGCTTCGGAACGGTCTGCAATGACGGTAACCGATGCGTTTGCAGGCATTCCTTCCAATATTTGGGAAATGATGACTTGCGGATCCTCCGTGCGGCTGTTGTCCGAGGTCACGATCACCTCATCCGCCATGCTACCCGCCAATCTTCCCATGAGCGGGCGCTTGCTCTTGTCGCGATCACCGCCGCAACCGAAGACCAATACCGTCCTCTCCCCGTTCTTTCGGATCTCCCGCACACTTCGTAACAAATTCTCCAATGCATCCGGAGTATGCGCATAATCGATCATAACGGTAAAATCCGCCGGACCGCCCAAACGTACCCGCTCCATTCTGCCTTTGATCCCCGCCATGGAGCGCAAGGCGTCTTGGACACAGCCGATGCCGATGCCCAACTCCAACGCACACGCTGCGGCAAGCAAGGAATTGATCGCCGTGAACCGTCCCGCGATCGGGCAACGGATCAAGGCACTGCCGTTTGCGAATTTCAAACGGTAGGAAATTCCATGCTTCCCTTTGGAAGTGACCTGCTCGGCGCAATAATCTCCGTGGTTTCCGGATACCGTGCACCAAACGGTCTTTCCGGCGGCATGTGCATACATTTGTTCGGCATACGGAGAATCGGCAAACAAGACCGACAACCGACTTTGCGTGAAAAGTTTTGCCTTTGCCTCCGCATAAGCTTCCATGGTTTTGTGAAAATCCAAATGCTCGAGGGTTAAATTGGTAAATATCGCCGCGCAAAAGCGGATCGGTGCCGTTTTTGCATACGTTAATGCGTGGGAGGTGACCTCCATAAGCACATATTCCACACCGTCCGAGCACATTTCCGCAAGCATGCGATACAGTTCCCGCGGATCCGGCGTCGTCATATTCGCCAAGGAATTGCGCGTGCTTCCGTCCAAATATCTGCCGTCGGAATCGCATCCGACCGTCCCGATCAATCCGCACTTATGCAATGCGCACTCCAAGATCCTGCGCAGCAGATGCGTAACAGAGGTTTTCCCGTTGGTTCCCGTAATTCCGACGATCTTTAACTTGCGGCTCGGAAACCCGTACCACGCGTCATACATGCAAGCACACGCCATTCGCGTGTTCTCCGTTCGGAGAACCACGCAGTCGGATAGAATCTCCTCTCCGATCACGGCATCCTGTGCGATCACGATACAAACGGCTCCCGCGCGCAAAGCGTTCGGGATCAGATCGTGCGCATCCGTATGCAATCCGCGAATGCATACGAACAATCCTCCGCTGACAACATCCCGCGAATCATCGGCAACGGAGGAGATCTCCA
>CAYPIV010000092.1:0-4761 GCA_964410895.1 uncultured Ruminococcus sp.
ACAGCGGTCTTGTGTTGGAAGAATACATCGAGGCAATGGAGATCGGAACTTGGTACCGCACGGACGAATACTTGATCGGACGTTGCCGTGCGGACGCATTATATTTCCCGGTCGGATGGGTCTCTTGCACGATCTCTCCCGATAACTGCGGAAATTATATCGTCACTTTAACAATGAATTGACGTGATCTGCGCGGGGATCAGCCATTCCGGAAAAAACAGAAGCAGTGTTCCGAAGATCCAAGCGCAAAGAATGCCTTCTGAAAGTTTGCATCCCATGTATTTGCGAAAGGAAAACGGACATCCGTCGCAGACCGAAAGCACTTGGAAGTGAACCGATAATCCGGACCACCCCGCAGCAAAGGCACACAGCAGCGCCGCCGTATACGTATTGCCGAGTGCGGCTGCAATGCTCATTCCGCCGGACAGTTCGAAAAAGCAAAACAAAAATGCATGGACCGTCGGAGGAATGGCAACGGCATCCAGCGTCATCCGCAAAGTGCCGACGACGGCAGAGAAGAAGATCACATAAGCACATACTTGCAAAATTCCCTCCGTTGCCGAACGAACGGCGGCGGTGAATAAGCGGGAACCCCGTAAGGGTTCCGCAGAAACAGGACCTAAGGACGTCTTTCCGAGAGCGGTGGACGTCCTTTTTGCACGCTCTTGCCACTTTCTTCGGCGCGGAACGGAGAGAAGAACGCCGATCAAAGTTCCCGTAACCAGCGTGACCGCATAAAGTGCGATCCCGAACTTTCGGTTTCCCCACAGGGAAGTGCCGACGGCGCTGATCAAAAAGGCGGAGGATGGGTGATTGGAGCAGCAAAGGGCGCGTTCCGCTTCTTCTCGGCTGAGCTTTCCTTGGCGGTAGGCGGCAACGGTACACCGCGCACCGACGGGAAATCCGCACAAAGCTCCCAGCAGGATTGCCGTGCATCCTTCCGCGGGAAGTCCGAACAAGATCCGCAGCGGCGTAAGGATCGCTTTCGGAAGATAGGCAACGGCATTGCTTTGCACGATCAATTCGGACAACACCAAAAAGGGGAAAAGTGAGGGAATAACGGTTTTGGCGCACAACAGCAGTCCCCGATTCATAAAGGCGATGGAATCTTCGGAATTCTTTAAAAGCAGTAATACCAAACAAAAACCGAGAGTACCGTAACAGATTCTGCTTGCGGAGAGTGTTCTGCGGCTTCGAATTTCGGTATTTGCGGAATCGGCAAAAAGCATGAAACAGACTCCTTATGCATAAGTATGGAGAGAGGGTCGTTGTAGCTTACGCGAAGAGCTCCGAATTTATGATTTCGAGTCGTTGGAATCCGGAGACTTTTTCGCAGATGGGAGGCAGTGATGCAAAGAAAACCAACCGAATCCAAATGTCGATCCGCCGGACGGACGATCTGCCGAGAACTGCAAAATGCTTTTTCGCTCTCCACGGTGATCTTGCAGGGAAACAGCGGCGCAACCGTATACGGGTGTCGGAAGATCTTATCTTACTCGCAAAAGAAGATCGTACTGAAAACGAGCGGGGATACGGTTGCCATCGTAGGAAACAACCTGCGCTTTTCGTCTTTTTGCGCGGGAACGGTTTGCCTGTGCGGAACGATCGCGCAGGTTTGTTTTTCGCAAGGGTTCAAGGCGGAAGGAACGCCGATATCGGAGGAGACCGAATGACAGGAAATCCCGTTTTGTTTTTGGTTGGAAGCAAGCGCTTTTTTGTAAAAAAGCAGGATCGCATGGCAGTTTTGAATATTTGTTTGTTTGAAAACATCTCGTATTTTGATTTTCATTGCGATCCCGAAGGAAACGTGACTTTTCGGTGCAACACGCGGGAGGCATCGCGTTTGGTAAAACAAACACAAAACGAGGGAATCGCGGTTTCCTGCCTTGCTTCTTACGGGTTGCCCTCGATCCTGTTTCGACATCGTTCCCGATTCGGATTGTTCTTGGGATCGTTGGTCGGAATCGGAATTTTACTGCTTTCGCAACTGTTTGTGTGGGAAGTGCGGGTGACGGGAAACAATACGATGACGTCGGCGGAAGTAATCGGGGAATTGCGGGCATGCGGTTTCGGTGTGGGGACCTACCTTCCCACGGTTCAAAGCGCGGAATTGGAAAACCGCGTTCTGCTTACCTCGGATCGGATCTCTTGGATCTCTCTGTATGTCAACGGAACGGTTGCAAACGTACAAATTATCGAGCAGATTCCGCACGTGACGGAAGAAACAAACCGAAATCCTGCAAACGTGATCGCAGCGTCGGACGGTCAAATTGAATGGATCGCACTGTATCGCGGGAATATTGCGGTGAAAGTCGGGCAGGCTGTCCGAAAGGGCGATCTTCTGATCGGCGGCGTTTACGGAGATGAAACGGAACGTTTTCGCTATACCCGAGCGGCAGGACAGGTGTTTGCACGGACCGAAAGGAAAATCTCCGTGGAAATTCCGCTTACTTACGAGGAAAAAGTATATCAAAAAGCAAAGTGCGGTGAAATTGCCTTGAATTTTTTCGATTTTTCCGCAAAAATTTTCAAAAGTGCTGGAAATTCTATGCCGACATATGATATAATAGAGACGGATTCCGTTCCGTTCTCTTTTTTGCCGCATTCGCTTCCGTTCGGATGGTCGGTGACCACCTATTTACCGTATACTGTGCAGAATGCGGTCCGAAGTGAACAGGAAGCATCGAATCTGGCTTTTGAACAATTGGAGCAAGAGTTAGCTACGCTTTCCGAGGAGATCCAACTGCTTTCCAAGCGGATCCAAGTTACGGTAACCGAGTCTTCGGTTCGATTGGAATGCGTTTTGGAATGCATTGAAGATATTGCCGTGCAGAACGAATTTGAAATTACGGAATGACGCGGAAAGGATTTTTATGAATAAACAAACCGTAAAAATGGAGCATGCCGGCGCAACTGCCAAAATATTCGGAAGTTTTGACAAAAATGCGCGGATGATCGAAGAGCGCTTTTGCGTTCAGCTTCGAAACCGAGAAAGCGAGAACGGCGACTCCGTTTGGATCGAGGGAGAAGACGAAACACAGGTCCATGCCGCCGCGCAATGTATCCGATATCTCCATGAAGTAGCCGCAAAGACCGATGTGATCTCCGAACAGGCGGTACAGTATGCCATGGATATGATCGCCTCCGGTGCGGGTAGTGATCTTTCCGCTTTGGGAGATGATTGCATTTGCATTACGGCACGCGGAAAACCGATCAAACCGAAAACCGTCGGGCAAAAACAGTATGTGGACGCGATCCGCAAAAATACGATCGTTTTGGGGGTCGGTCCGGCAGGAACCGGAAAAACGTTTCTTGCCGTTGCCATGGCGGTCCGTGCCTTGCGCGAAAAACAGGTGAGCCGGATTATTTTGACCCGACCTGCGATCGAAGCGGGAGAAAAACTCGGCTTTTTGCCGGGGGATCTGCAAAGCAAGATCGATCCCTACCTTCGCCCGCTGTACGATGCGCTTTACGAAATGATGGGGACGGAAAATTATCAAAAATCGGTGGAAAAAGGGGTGATCGAAATTGCACCCTTGGCGTATATGCGCGGACGTACTTTGGATGATTCGTTCATTATTTTGGACGAAGCGCAAAACGCCACGCCGGAGCAAATGAAGATGTTTTTGACACGTCTCGGGTTCCAATCCAAGGCGGTCGTAACGGGAGATCTGACGCAGACCGATCTTCCCACCGGTCAAAAAAGCGGATTGTCGGTTGCGGTCAAAGTGTTGGACGGGATCGACGATATCGGAATTCATTATTTTCAGGATCGGGATGTTGTTCGCCATCGGTTGGTTCAAAAGATCATTCAGGCATACGAACGTTACGATCGCGATTGCGCACGTCGGGAAGCCGAGCGGAAGGCATCGGTAAAATTGCACCGTCAAACCGAGAAAATGCGAGCGAATCCGCAGGATAATCATAAAAAAAGAGAGGGATGACCATCATGGATCGAAAAATGCGGTTGAAAATTTATTTTGAGAATGAACAGACCTGTGTCCCGTTGAACTATTCCGTAAAAATGTTGGTCAGACGGGCAATCGAAGCCACGCTTGACTATGAACAATACGGCAATCCGTGCGAGGTATCCGTCACCTTTACGGATAATGTTCAAATTCATGCGTTGAATCGGAAATTTCGCGGTGTTGACCGTCCGACGGATGTGCTGTCGTTCCCGTTATTTGACTTTGACGGGGAGAGTGAAGAGCCGCCGGTGGACGAGCTTGTGGGAATGCTGGGCGACATTGTGATCTCTTTGGAGCAGGCAAAGGCACAAGCAGAGGAATACGGGCATTCGTTTGATCGCGAGGTGGCGTTCCTTTGCGTACATTCGATGCTGCATTTGTTGGGATACGATCACGAGACCGGTGAAGCGGATGAAACGGATATGCGAAAACGGCAAAGCGATATCATGGATCGATTGGGGCTTTCGGTCGTCTCTTCCGATGCGACAAATTCCTAAGGGAGCACTTTCATGAAACGGAAACCATCGTGGAACGGGAGCGGAAAAACGGAAACGGTTTGGACAAGACATGTACGCTTGATCACGTTTTTGATTTGTATCACCGTCTTTTCGGCGGTGTTTTTACCGCTGGCATATTTCGGAGTTGACCGTTGGATCGGTCAGACCCGCCGTGACGACCGCGCACAAATGACATTGGAAGATGTGATTCGGCTTTCGGAGTCGGATCGGGATTTGTATCTGACGGATCTGACCGTGTTTTGCGGTGAAACGTCGGATTTTGAGCACGAAACGCA
>CAYPIV010000093.1:0-4670 GCA_964410895.1 uncultured Ruminococcus sp.
ATTTGGTGTTTGCCATTATCTTCCGCAAGGGGATGAAAGAGCATAACAAAAAATGTCGGTTACAACTGTTGCGCGCTGCCGGGATCGGCGTTTTGCAGGGATTGGTCGGAGTATACATTTTCATGATCCCTCTGACCGTGTATCTTCATTTCGGTGCGGTAGCGGGACCGGAGCTTATTGAGACCGAGGTGTTCGGCGAAGAGACTCCGGAGGAAGTTTCGCTTTTGTTTGAAGATTGCGAGCGGTTGGAAAACTCCTTTGGATTCAAAGCATTTCGCGTTCTCGGAGTGGATGGAATCTCCCATTCCATGACAAGTTTTCGCGTAAATGACGAAAAGATCTGCCTTTCGGATGAAGTTGGTGTTTTGGCTTCGTGTGTCGGAAATATTACCAAGCTTTCGCAGGTGGAAATGACGCAATACAGCGCCAAAGAGGCAGAAACGTTTGACGCGCTTGCGGATACGTTCGACCAATCGGTTTTGTTGCCGACCGTAATGGGTGAGTTTATGTTCCATGCTACCGATAAGTGGATGCAGGGGCAAGCGTTTTTGGGAATGGAAGCTCCCACATTCGGCGAAAACGATCTGTTTGATCCGTTTATGGATGAGTTACTGTCGATCTTGCATACGGACTCTTCCAGCATATCGGCATTAAAGGCGGATGTGCATACCGTTGCCGATCTGGTCTCCATTTTTGCTTCCAACGGTGTGTTCGCAAGTATGGGAAGCAATGATACCGAACAATTGATGACGACTTTGAGTGCAAACGGTGTGGTCTCTTCTTTGGTGACCGCGCTCGGGAACAACCCCAGCATGAAGCGTTTGGTTCCTCAAATTACCAACTTTGGCATTCGCGCCATCGGGCAAACGCTCGGGATCCCGGAAAACGCAACCGAGATCTACGATGAATTTATGAACGACGTGGTATCCGCCCTGAACGAGATCCGTACCGAAGAGGGAACCATGCAGGTCGAACTGTTGACAGAACGTTTGGAGACAGCGTTCGATGAAGCCGGTGTAGCCGTGGATGCGGAGATCTTGGATTTCTATGCTGCGGGTATGGTAGAGGATCTGATCACCGATAATCCGAACGAAGTGACGGAAGCGGATGTGCAGGCGTTCTTCGCAATGTACGCAGATTATGTTTCGGAGAGCGATTCCGTTCCCGCTGTGAGCGGATCGGCTTTCGGAACCATTTCCGGAAGCACCGCGTTGAGCAGTCAGGAAGATCGTTTTGCGGGAACCGTTTATGCCGGTAAGACCGAAGAAGAATTGAAAGAAACCGCTGTTGCAAGATTGGCTGCAATGTGTGTGTTGATCTCTGCTTTGGAGGACAATGAAGATTTTGCAACCGATGCAAGAGCCATTGTGGAAGCGGCATTCGGAAGTATTGCGGAGGAGAACGAAGAACTGTTTGATTATCTTTTGGAGGCTGTTCCCAAAAAGCCGATCTCTTCGGATTCCGTATCCAATACCGCCGGTATGCAGTCCTCCGATGAAATGAATACGCAAAAGATTACGATGGAGCAGTTGTTGATCGATGCCAAAGAGGCTGCAGAGCGGATCAACAGTGAGAATATTCAATCGGAAGCGGATGCGATCAGCGCGATTTTCTCGTCCGCAAACGATCTGTCCGGCATGGATATGAACGATTTGGATCTTACCGCTGTTGCCGAGCAGATCGGCGGGATCTTGGACTCTCTCAGTTCCACGGAAGCTTTCGGTGAAGAAAAAACTTCGGATCTGTTTACCGCGGTATTCCAATCCGAAGTGGTGAGAAACAGTATTGACTTGGATATGGACACGGCGACCAAGATGGCGCAAAAGGCAAGTGAAGGAAACGGAAACTACACCGATACGCTGGTGTCGGTTTCCAAGAGCGTTGATGTGATCCAATCTTTGAACAACGAAAAAGAGTTGAGCGAAGAAGAATTGGAAGAGCTGATCCGTACCATTACTCCGCAAAGTGCGGGAATGTTGGAGGTCTATGCCACCCCCGAACGGTTGGTGAACATGGGAACTCCCGAGCAGTATTCCGAAAAATCTTCTTTGATGTTGGTCTCCATGTTCTCTTACATGGGAAGAGAAGATTTGGAAAACTATGACGCGGAAGCAAAAGCGCTCAATCAGATCTTGAATCTCGTTTTGGCAGCAAAGTCGGATGATACGCACGATCGGTTCTTCAGTACGGAAGGTCAAGATGACGGACGTTTGCCGAGCGAAACGGAAACGATCTCCATTTTGATGAGTTCGCATGCAACCACCTTTGCGGTTGTGGACGTTTTGACCGACGGAACGGCAGTGACCGACTTCGATCCGTTCGGACTTTCCGAAAAGATTGATGCCGAGGAAGAAGCACGGTTGGTGTCTGCATTCCGCGACTACTATGCTTCCAACAGTGATACGGACTTGCTGACCATGCAGGCAATGGCAGCGCTGTTTGGAGTTCATGTGGATTTCTGATCAATGAACTTTTAGAAGGCTGTTGCAGACCCCGAACGGGGCTGCAACAGCCTTCTTTCTGCTTGCCATGCACCGATCTCCGATCGTCGGGACCGCGTTGCAAACCGTTCGCGGCTGTTTTTTTGAAATCGATTTGTACGGGAAGTCGAAATGTGACAGTCTGAGTATGAAAAGGAAACGAAGTAAAAGAGCAAGATTTGAAAAAATAATCGCAAATTTGATCGATTGACAAGACGTACCAAAATGTGTATAATAAACGTACGGGAAATTTATTTCCGATCACGATCATGGGGAGGATTTTTTATATGCAGGTTTTGGCAATTATCGGGTGCGGACGCATTGCGCAGCTGGCACATTTTCCGGCTTTGGCAAAGATCGAAGGGATCCGTGTGAAGTATGCGTGCGACTTGATCGAAGAAAAAGCAGCTGCCATGAAGGAGAAATATACATTTGTAGAACAGGCGATCACGGATTATCATGTGGCATTGCAGGATCCGGAGGTCACGGCAGTGTTCGTTTTAACGCCGAACTACGCGCACTACACCGTTACCATGGATGCTTTGCGTGCGGGGAAGGACGTTTTGTGCGAAAAGCCCATCACCGTAAATTACGAACTTTCTTCGGAAATGGCGCAAGAAGCAGAAAAGCTCGGCAGAATTTTGAATATCGGTGTTTGCAATCGGTACCATCGGTCGGTTGAAATGTTGGAACAGTTGAACCGTGAGGGAAAATTCGGCAAGATCTACCATGTGTACTGTTCTTTCCGTCAATGCCGTTCGATCCCCGGACTCGGCGGTGCGTTTACCGATAAATCGCAATCCGGCGGCGGTGTGCTTATCGATTGGGGAGTTCATTTTTTGGACTTGATCCTGTATATTCTCGGCAGTGCGGAACTCAAAACCGTTACCTGTGATGCATACAGCGAAATGGCAAAGGATATGAAGAATTATCGGTACAAAAACATGTGGGCGGAAGATACCAAAGATATTGAAAACGGCGTCAATAACGTGGACGATATGATCACGGGGTATATTCGCACCGATAAGGCAAGTATTTCTTTCAACGGCGCTTGGGCGCAAAATTTGGATCAAGGCGATATGTACATCGATTTTCTCGGCGATAAGTGCGGTGCGCGCTTGACCTACGGCGGAAAGTTCGAACTGTTCAACGGCGAGACCTTGGAGACCGAACATCCGGATTATACCATCCCGGATATGTATGAAATGGAGGATCGCGCGTTTTTGGAATCGGCGGATACGCGGGTAAAGAACAGAAGTAACATTGATTTTATTCTGAACAGCGCAAAACTGTTGGATACTTTATATCAATCTGCAGAGCAACAGAAAGAGATTTGCCTTTGACGCTTAACAAAAAAAGAAACTTGGCACGGTATTTCGGTTTCCCGATCATCGGAATTACTTTTCAGGAGGAGTCTATGAAAAAAGTCACTTTACTTGGCGATTCGATACGTCTCATCGGGTACGGAACCAAAGTTCCCGAAATTCTCGGTGAAGAATATGAAGTTTATCAACCGAGTGAGAACTGCAGATTTGCAAAACACACATTACGGATGCTCTTTGATTACGCAGATAAAATCAAAGAGAGCGACATCATTCATTGGAATAACGGTTTGTGGGATGTTTGTGATTTATTCGGAGACGGTACTTTTTTTTGCAGCCTTGAAGAATATGTCGCCAATATGTTGCGGATCGCCGATCTTTTGTTAAAGATTACGCCAAATGTTATTTTTGCAACAACCACTCCCGTGCGCGACGAGCATCCGCAGTATGACAATTCGAACATTCGAAAATTTAATGAGGCTCTCGCACCGAAATTAAAAGAAAAGGGAATTTTAATCAACGATTTGTTTTCCACCGTCTATCCGAAGCGAGTGGAATTGATTCGAGATGACGATTTGACCCATCTAAACGATCAAGGCATCGATTTGTGTGCAAAACAGGTTGCCGATTGCATCAAATCGATTTCCTAAAAGACTGAATTTACGAAATAAATGAAACAACGGTTTATCGGAAGTCGAAATGCTTTCGGTAAATCGTTGTTTTTTGAAAGCTGTTTTGTCTTTGCACATTTTGAATCCTGTGAAAACAGTAAGGTTTGTATTTGATTCTGCACATCTGACAGAGAAAAAACATTTTTTTTGAAAAATGTATGTGTTAAAATGATGTGACCCAAAAAGGATAGGAAGTT
>CAYPIV010000094.1:0-4659 GCA_964410895.1 uncultured Ruminococcus sp.
CAATACGGAAGCGGCATGCAAAGGACGGCGGCATGAAATACACAACCATTAAAGAGCACCATTTATACAACAAGACTTTTCAGCGAGGGCAGCGTTACTCGGGACGGTACGTTTCGGTATTCGTCCTGCGGGACCGGGCGGCAAAACGGCTGATGCTGGAGCATCCGGAAAAGCGGTACTATAACAGATTCGGCGTTTCGGTGACCAAGCGTGTCGGGGGTGCGGTACAGCGCAACCGTGTCAAACGGGTCCTGCGTGCGGCATACCGTGCGGTCGAACCGGAGCTTCGCACGGGTTTTTTGGTGGTGCTCAGTCCGCGTGACGGAATTTTGAATGTAAAATCCGGCGACGTGGAACGAGAACTTCGCCGCGGATTTTTGAAATTGGGCATGATGAGTGCCCCGAAAAACGAATGAAGCGTTTGTTTATTTGGCTGATTCGGCTGTATCAAAAATATATTTCTCCGCGTAAACGAACCCCTTGCTGTCGGTTTTATCCGACCTGTTCTTCTTACGCGATCGAGGCATTGGAAAAAAGAGGATTTTTCGTCGGAAGTTTGCTGGCGGTGATGCGGATCTTGCGTTGCCAACCGTTCGGACCTTCCGGATGGGATCCCGTCCCGGAAAAAGGACTTCGAAATCCGAAGGATTCGCCGCAGCCGTTGACCAAATACTACTATCCGGAAGAATTTGAACCGAAGAATTTCGAATCGGAAGAATCCGCACCGGAAGACCCAAAATCGGAGAAGTCCGAACGGAAACGCTGAATCGAACATTCCATCGGCTTTACGGAACGCAGATCGCACAATGATATTCCCGCAGCGCCATGCGGTGACGAACATAGATGGCGCAAATTCCCAAAAATCGGAAGGGAGATCTGTAACAAAGCGTTACAAGAGAACGATATGATCACAAAAACAAGAAAAAAAGCGGGACGGATCACAGCGCTGGCGTTGGTACTTTTGCTGACGTTGACGGCATTGACCGGTTGTTTCGGCGGCGGCAGTACCTCAAAAACGTTGACGGTAAACAAAAATATGTTTGTCGTTACGGACAACGCGGAGTTGGAGCGTCACGGCTTGAGCATGACGGAACTGAATGCGGTTGCCGATCTGTTGGCAGCGGTCTGCGGTTCTGATTTTGATACGCAGGAGATGTTGGTTGCGGCAAACCGCGGGTATAACATGACCGTGGAAGGCTTCGATCTGACGGCGGATCGTCCGTATATCGGTCCGAGCGTGGAAGCGGCGATCGATGTGATCAATGCCGCCAATGCGAAAGCATCGGACACCCAAAAGATCGCAGTCGATCTTTCCCGGTTGAATGCGGCAGACCTGCAAACTTTGGTGGACTCTTTGAAGTCCTCCGTTGACACCGAGTCCGAAAACGGTTTCTTTGATACCATTTTGACTTGGATCGGTAAGGCACTCAGTTGGATCACCAATACCATCGGATTCGGGAGCTATTTGATCGGTATCTGCATTTTTGCGGTCCTGATCGAGATCTGCATGTTGCCGTTTGATATTCGGCAACAAAAGAATTCGATCCGCCAAGCAAAACTTCGTCCGAAAGAAATGGCGATCCGAAACAAGTATAAGGGCAGAAACGATCAGCCCACGATGCAAAAAATGCAACAGGAGATCCAAGAGTTTTATCAAAAAGAGAACTTCAGCCCGTACAGCGGTTGCTTACCGTTGCTGATCCAACTCCCGATCATCATGGCGCTGTACAACATTGTCATGAACCCGTTGCGGTATGTATTGGGACAGGCTACGGGGATCTCCTCCGCACTTTCCGCGTATTACACGGCGGCAAAAGCAGCCGGCGGAATGGGAGCCACCATCAGCTCTTCCGGTTCCTCCAATACCATTACGTTGTTGGCGGCAATCAAAGAGCAGGGCATTGAGATTTTGGACGGCTTGAAACATTTTGAATTTTTCTCCAACAGCGAAAGCGTTTTTTCCAATTTAAACGCCGTTGCCGATTCCATCCCGAACTTTTCGCTCGGCGGAATCAATTTGGGATTGAACCCGGATCTTGCACGGTTTGACATTCTGCTGCTGGTTCCGATCTTAACATTTGCGGCATATTTCCTGACTTCCAAATTGAACCGCAAGTTCATGGCACAGCCGGCATCCAACGGCGGTGTGGAGGATAAGCAGGTTGCATGTTCCAACAGTATGATGGATATTACCATGCCGCTGATGTCGACCTTCTTTACGTTTATGGTTCCCGCATTGGTCGGTATTTATTGGATCTTCAGAAGCTTGATCGGGTTGCTGAAACGTTTCATCATGTCCAAAGTAATGCCGTTGCCCGTGTACACTGAGGAAGACTATAAAGCGGCGGCAAAAGAAATGGCGGGAAAACGGACGGTGCAAAAATCCGAACGGGTCGGAAAACTTCGCTCTTTACACCACATCGATGACGAGGATTTTGAGGACACCAGAGAACGTGGATTGGCACGCAAGGCTGCTTTGGAAGAAGCGAACAAAAAGGAACAAACCGAAAAACAGAAAAAAACGCCTTTTGAGGCGTCTCCCCTGAAAGAAGTACGGGAAGAACACAAAGAGGCGGAAAAGGAAAAGTCCGAGGCGGATCCCGCCGCGGAACAGGCGGATGATGCATCCGTTTCGTCCGAAGAGACAGAAAATAAAAAATAATTTGGAGAAATGACCGTGAAAAAAGAATTGATTGTTACGGCAAAATCCGTAGACGAAGCGCGTGCAAAGGCTGCGGCGCAATTGGGAGTTGCCGAGGAAGAATTGGAAATTACCGTATTGGAAGAAGCAAAACGCGGCTTTTTGGGATTCGGTGCATCGGATGCGAAAATTTCGGCGGTGTACACCCTGACGGGGACCGCGCTTGCGTTGGAGTTCGTTCGCAAGATCATTGCGGACATGCAATTGGATGGTCTTACGGTTGCCGCAAAAGAGGGTTCTAACGGGGAACAGATGATCACCGTGGAAGGCGACGGCGCCGGAATTTTGATCGGACACCATGGCGAAACATTGGATTCTTTGCAATATTTGATCAACTTGGCTGCCAATAAAAAAGTGAAAGGCGAGAAGCATGATTATGTCAAGATCACGTTGGATATCGAAGGCTATCGCGCAAAAAGAGAAGAAGCGCTTCGGGCATTGGCGCGTCGTATGGCTGCCAAGGTGATCAAAGGAAAAAAGAGCGTCATGCTGGAACCGATGAATCCGTATGAAAGACGGATCATTCATTCCGAGGTACAGGGGATCGAAGGGGTTTCCACCAATTCCATCGGCTCGGAAAACAATCGCCGGATCGTGATGTTTTTGGATGACAGCAAGCCCGCGGAATCCACGGAATGTCCGGAAGATACCGATGAAATTTAACAACGGAGGGGCGGCTTTCGCAAGCTGCCCCTTTGTGCGGTCTTTATCTGCCGTAAAAGCGGACGGCGGAAAAGTCGTACCGAAAAAAAGGAGGAACACGTTATGTTAGGAGAGACTGTTGCCGCCGTAAGTTCCCCGCCCGGAAAGGGCGGAGTTGCACTGTTGCGCGTTTCCGGACCTCGCGCAATTGAAATCTGCGATCGTATTTTTCTTCCGAAAAATCAAAAAAAACTTGCGGATGCGCCGTCACGCACGGTGATCTACGGAACGATACTTGCACCGGAAACCAACGGGGAGCTGTTGCCGATCGACGACGGCCTTGCAACGGTGTTTCGCGCTCCGGCTTCGTTTACCGGCGAGGATACGGTTGAGATCTGCTGCCATGGCGGTATTTTGCTGACGCAAACCGTACTGACCGCATTGTTTGCATCCGGTGCCAAACCCGCAGGGGCGGGAGAGTTTACCAAACGGGCATTTTTGAACGGAAAGCTCGGACTTTCCTCGGCAGAGGCGATCGGTGACCTTTTGGAAGCGCAAAACCGGGAACAATTGGTTTTGGCGCACAGCGGAGCTGACGGAAATGTGGAGAAAAAATGCCGTGAGATCTACGATGCACTGTGCGGCGTGTTGTCTGCGATCTATGCGAAGATCGATTATCCGGATGAGGATCTTGCGGAGATCAGCCGTGAGGAGATGTTGCGGTTGCTTCAAAATTGCGAACGGAAGTTGACGGAATTGTCGGATACGTACCGAACGGGACACGCCATTGCGGAAGGGGTGGCAACGGTGATCTGCGGCAAACCGAATGTCGGAAAAAGTTCGCTGTACAATCGGATCCTCGGCAAGGATGCGGCGATCGTTACCGACGTTGAGGGAACAACCAGAGATGTTTTGAGCGAACGCGCTTCTCTCGGACGCGTAACGTTACGGCTGTGTGACACCGCGGGGTTACATGAAACCGCGGACCCGGTAGAACGGATCGGCATCGAACGTGCCAAATCCGCTTTGCGGGAAGCGGAACTTGTATTGGCGGTATTTGACGGAAGCCGAACGGCGGATGACGCGGACCGAACCCTTACGGAAACATTGCAGGTCCTGTCGGTGCCCGTCATTGCCATTTTCAACAAAGCGGATCTGACAGCTTCATTGGATCCTTATTACCGCGGCAAATTTGCGCACGCTGTCTCTTTTTCCGCACGGGAAGGGACGGGCATGCGGGAGCTGATTGCGCTGACCGAGCAGTTGTTTACCGACGGCAGTTTGAATACCCGTACCGACGCGGTTTTGACCAATGC
>CAYPIV010000095.1:0-4616 GCA_964410895.1 uncultured Ruminococcus sp.
GGCGTGTTTGCCAAAAGCGATATCCAACCGCTCTTGAATCAAGGAGCGCAAAAAGAAGACATTGCCGCAAGCATCTATCAAGCCGTGGTCAATCAAACCATTGCCGGTCTTGCGCGCGGACGGACCATCAGCGGAAAAGTGCTTTTCTTGGGAGGTCCGTTGTATTACTGTAAGGGATTGCGGGAACGCTTCCGCACGACACTGGACCTTTCGGAAGAAGATGCGGTCTTTCCGGAGGACGGGCGATTTGCCGTTGCGTTGGGTGCCGCACACTATGCGGAGAAAAACAGTTTACCGATTTCCTTGAACGAACTTTGCCAACGCATCCGCTCCAGCTTACAACAAGCCCCGACCGTTCAGCGGTTACAACCGCTGTTTGAGACGCAAGAAGAATATGCCGCCTTTTCCGAACGGCATGCACGCGCATCGGTTCCGTACGGGAACTTGGAAACATATACCGGAAACGCCTACCTCGGCATTGATTGCGGCAGTACCACCACCAAAGTGGTTCTGCTTTCGGAAACCGATGCCGTCTTATACTCTTTTTATGCATCGAACCAAGGAGATCCCGTCCGCGTAGTAAAACAGCAATTGGAAAAGATCTACCAAGCCTGCGGCGACCGCGTTCACATTACCGGAAGTGCGGTAACGGGCTACGGAGAAGAACTGATCCAAAATGCGTTCGGCGTGGATCTCGGCATTGTCGAGACCATTGCGCATTTTACGGCTGCCCGTCATTTTCGCCCGGACGTGGACTTTATTTTGGATATCGGCGGTCAGGACATCAAATGTTTTCGCATTCGAAACGGTGCGATCGACAGTATTTTGCTGAATGAAGCCTGTTCCTCCGGTTGCGGTTCTTTTGTAGAGACATTTGCAAAATCCATGGGATACGAGATCGCTCCTTTTGCAAAACTCGGATTATTTGCCAAAGCTCCGGTCGACCTCGGAAGCCGGTGTACGGTATTCATGAATTCCTCGGTAAAGCAGTCTCAAAAGGACGGCGCAACCGTGGAAGATATTTCCGCGGGACTCTCGATCAGCGTTGTCAAAAACGCGATCTATAAAGTCATTCGTGTTTCCGATGCCGCCGAATTGGGAGAGCACATCGTGGTCCAAGGCGGAACGCTGTACAATGACGCCGTGTTGCGTGCATTTGAACGGGAGCTCGGAAAAGAAGTGATCCGTCCGACCATTGCAGGTCTGATGGGAGCTTACGGCGCTGCCTTATATGCAAAGAAATGTACCTCCTCTTCCCTGATAACGCAGGCACAACTTGCCGAATTCACTCATACCTCCAAAGCGGCAACCTGCCGCGGTTGTACCAACAATTGTCGTTTGACGATCAACCGATTCGGAGATCATCGAACCTTTATTTCCGGAAATCAATGTGAAAAGGGCGCAGGTCGAACCGTTTCCGAGGGAGATCAAGTTCCGAATCTGCACGCCTTCAAACGTACGTATTTGAAAGCGCTTCCGCAAGGAGACGGAACGCGCGGTACGGTCGGCATTCCGATGGCGCTCGGCTTATATGAGCTGTATCCGCTTTGGCACGGGATCTTTCAAGCGCTCGGTTACCGTGTGGTCGCTTCGGAACAATCCACACGAAAGACCTACGAAGCCGGACAGTTTTCCATTCCGTCCGACACCGCTTGCTACCCCGCAAAGCTGATGCACGGACACATCGAAGAGCTGATCTCCAAGCAAGTAGACATGATCTTTGCCCCTTGCTTGACCTATAATATCGATGAAAAAGCATCGGTCAATCATTATAACTGCCCTGTGGTGGCATATTATTCGGAACTGCTTGCGGGAAATATGGATCGTTTGTCCAACGTGACATTCCTGTATCCGTATTTGAACATCAACGACGATAAGATGCTTTGCAAAGGGTTGTTCGAGGCACTGCATCCGTATTGTCCCGATCTCAAAAAAGCCGAATTGAAGCGCGCCGTTGCCTGCGGGCGTCAAGCGTATGACAGCTATTTTTCCGCTGTACGGAAAGAGGGCGAACGTGCTTTGCAATATGCACGTGAACACGGAAAACGCATCATGGTGTTGGCAGGACGTCCCTACCATATCGACCCGGAGATCGGACACGGAATCGATAAGCTGGCACTTTCCCTCGGATTCGTGGTTCTCAGTGAGGATAGCATCTGTCATCTTGCACACCCCCCGCAAGTGCATGTGCTGAACCAATGGACCTACCATGCGCGCCTGTACCGTGCAGCCCAATTTGCCGCGGAAAATCCGGATGTGGAGTTGGTGCAGCTGGTCTCTTTCGGTTGCGGTGTCGATGCCATTACCACGGACGAGATCCGCTCGATCTTGGAAAAGAATGGAAAATACTATACGCAAATTAAGATCGACGAAATCACCAATCTCGGCGCTGTACGCATTCGTCTGCGCAGTTTGCTCGGTGCATTGGAACAAAAATAACGGGAGGAGCACAGATGGAAACCAAACAGCCTTATATTCCTTTTACCGAGGAAATGAAAAAAGACTATACCATTTTAGCGCCCAACATGCTCCCCATGCATTTTGAACTGTTGATTCGCGTCATGCGGCACTACGGATACCGCATGGAACTGTTGCACAACGGCGGACATGAGCTTGCGGAGCTTGGCGTCAAGTATGTACATAACGATACCTGCTATCCCGCAATCTTGGTCATCGGTCAGTTTTTGCAGGCATTGCAAAGCGGAAAGTACGACACACACAAAGTGGCTTTGATCTATTTTCAGACCGGTGGCGGATGCCGCGCATCCAATTATGTTTCCCTATTGCGCAAAGCGTTGGACCGTGCCGGATTCGGATATGTTCCCGTCATCGGATTCGGTTTTTCCGGATTGGAAAAACACCCCGGCTTCCGTATGACGCTCCCGATGCTTCACCGAATGTTTTACGCCCTGCTGTACGGAGATCTGCTGATGTCTTTGGTCAATCAGTGCCGTCCGTACGAATCGGAAAAAGGGACCGCACAGGCATTGGCAAATACTTGGACCGCAACGCTGGCGGAACGGATCTGCAACCGCGTTTCTTACCGAGAGATCAAGCAGAATTACCGTGAGATCATACGGGCATTTCGCCAAATTCCCTGCGATCGTTCCCAACCGAAGCCCCGCGTGGGAATCGTAGGAGAGATCTTTGTTAAGTTCTCTCCGCTCGGCAATAACCACTTGGAGGACTTTTTGGTCAAAGAAGGGGCAGAACCCGTCCTTCCCGGATTGCTGGACTTTTTCCTCTATGTCATCTACAATGCCATGGAAGATACGCGTCTGTACGGGATCAACCGAGGTCTCTCCAAGCTGTATGGGATCGCGTACCGCTTTGTCAACGGCAAAGTTGCCGATCTCATTCATATCATTCAAGAAGAAAGCGACTTTTCCGCTCCGACACCGTTTCCGCATACGGCAAGTCTTGTGGAGGGCTGTATTCACCACGGAACCAAAATGGGCGAGGGATGGTTACTGACGGCGGAAATGCTCGAGCTGGCTGACAAAGGCATTTACAACATTGTCTGCACGCAACCGTTCGGTTGCTTGCCGAACCATATTTGCGGAAAAGGAATGATGAAACCCATCAAAGAAAAGATTCCGAATATCAATATTGTAGCCATTGACTATGATCCCGGAGCGACCCAAGTCAATCAGGAAAACCGTTTAAAGCTGATGCTTGCCAATGCTCCGGAAAACCGCGTAAAACAAGCGGTACCTTCCACCGAAAAAAAACCTGTTTTGCAAAAAGAAGAAATTTTGGTCTGACCACAGTCGGTTTCGAAAAAACGCTCTGACATCTTCTGTCAGAGCGTTTTTGTATGGGAGGATTCCCGTATTTTCTTGGCTGCTTGTAATAAAGCGTCGGTCTCGTTTTCGATCCGTTCGTCCAACACCAATTCCAATAACCGATCTAAGAGTTCCCCGATCTCTTTTCCTTTCGGAACACCGATGGAGAGCAGATCGTTTCCGGTGATCGCCAACGATCGTAACGACAGGCAGGCATCCGCTTCGCGCAATCGCAGAACCATTCGTGGGATCTCCGCCAATGCCTCCGACAATTCGCGATACTCCGGCGCATGTGCCAAACGGTCACAACGCTTCACCTCCATCAAACGGAGGATATCTTCATCGGACAGGAGTCGCATCAACCGCTTGACCGCTTTCGGATCTGCGGAATCATAACAGTCATGGATCCGCACCAAAGTTGTCACCCGTTCCGCTGTACGGTTGTCAAAACGCAACCGTTTTAAGATCTCGGAAGTCAGCTTTACACTGATCTCGGCATGTCCTTTGAAATGCCCTCCGTTTTCATCTTCGGTGTAGCAATGCGGCTTGCCGATATCGTGAAACAACAACGAGATCCGCACCAACAGATCCGAATTTGCTTCCTGCAATGCGTGCAACGTGTGTTCGTAAACATCATAACAATGATATTTGCTGTTTTGTGCAAAACCGATACAAGGAGCCAGCTCCGGGATCCATACGCAGAGCACATCGGAGTATGCACGCAACATGCGGACCGCTCCCAGTCCGCAAAGCAATTTACAAAACTCCGTGCGAATCCGTTCTGCGGCGATCTCTCCGAGAAGTTCCCTGCATTCATGAACGGCTTGAACG
>CAYPIV010000096.1:0-4608 GCA_964410895.1 uncultured Ruminococcus sp.
GATGCCGGAGCACGGTATCTCCAAAGTTTTGATGTTGGATGCTAATGATATTTCGAAAAAGAACGGAGAAGAGTGGAATGGGATTTTTGGATAAGCTGTTCGGCAAAAAGAAACGGGAAGTTGCGAATTTGCGGGAGGAACCGACCGCGTCGGAAACTTCGGCGGAAGAACCGATTGCCGTTGCGGGAGAAGAAACGGATCCCGCAACGGTTGCGATCGCCGAGGAAGAATCGCCTGTCGAGGAAACCGCCCCGATCGCAGAAGAAACACGGGACGGAGAAGAACTGCCCGTTGAGGAGCCGTCGGTGCTCGCGACAGATCTGTCGGAAGACACCGAGGAGCAAAACGGGTCTCCGATCGATGCATCTCCGATCGCGGAAGAATCGAAGATTGAAACCGACACTGTACCGCAAGAAGCATCGGCTGAGGAAGAGGAACCTCGCACGGAGGATCTTTCCGACAACTGCGCACCGTCGCAGGCGGAAGAGGGACCTGCACGGGAAACTCCCTCGCCGGAATCGGAAGAGGATACCGAGGAACAAGTGGAAGCTGTTTCCGAAGAAATACGGAAAAGCGAGAAAAAATCCTTTTGGAAGCGGGTGCGCGAAGGACTTGCAAAAACCAAAAGCGCTTTGTTCGGTCAGATCGATGATCTTCTGAAAAATTTCGTCAAAGTGGACGAAGATCTTTTGGAAGAGTTGGAAGAGCTTTTGATCTGCGCGGACGTCGGTGTAAATGCCGCGGAAGATATTATGGAACAGCTCCGTGAGCGCATTAAGGACGGCAGATTAAAAGAAAAAGAGCAAGTGTTGGAAACTTTGCAGGCGATCCTTTCGGATATGATCGGCGAGGGAGAGTCTTTGCGGTTGGAAACCGCTCCGAGCGTTGTGCTTGTGATCGGTGTCAACGGCGTCGGAAAAACGACTTCCATCGGCAAGATCTCCAACCAATTGCGAAAGCAGGGGAAAAAAGTCGTCGTAGCGGCAGCCGATACGTTCCGCGCCGCCGCGATCGATCAGCTTGCTGTTTGGTGTGACCGTGCCAAAGTGGAGCTGGTGCGCCAAAATGAGGGAAGCGATCCTGCCGCCGTGGTATTTGATGCCTGTCATGTTGCCAAAAACAAGAAGGCGGACGTGCTGATCATCGATACCGCAGGGCGATTGCACAACAAGACCAATTTGATGAATGAGCTTGCCAAGATCGACCGCGTGATCGACCGGGAGTTGCCGGGTGCATGCCGCGAAAATCTTTTGGTTTTGGACGCTACCACCGGTCAGAACGCCATCTCACAGGCAAAAGAGTTTAAAAACGCGGCATCTTTGACGGGGTTGATCTTGAACAAGCTGGATGGAACCGCAAAAGGCGGTATTGTGATCTCCATTCGGAAAGAATTGAATATTCCCGTCAAATTCATCGGCGTCGGCGAAAAATTGGACGATATGCAGGAATTCGATCAAGCCGAATTCGTCAACGCTCTGTTTACCAAATAATACTTGGAAAGGAACCGGTTATGAAGATCGTATTGGCATCTCGCAACCCGAAAAAGGTTCGGGAATTGCGTACTTTACTTTCCGAAACGATCCCCGATCTTGAGATCTTGTCATTGGAGGATGTCGGATCTTCGGATCCCATTGAAGAAAACGGGGCTACGTTTGAGGAAAATGCTTTGATCAAAGCACGTGTGGCGGCAAACAGCGGATACATCGGGATCGGGGATGATTCCGGTCTTTGCGTGGATTGTTTGAACGGCGCTCCCGGAATTTATTCGGCACGGTACGCCGCGCAGTTCGGAACATCGGACGCGCATAACGACGCCGCCAATAACGAGTTGCTGATCCGTCAGGTCCTGCCGTATCCGTCGGAACAGCGGACCGCAAGGTTTGTGTGTGCGATGGCGTGCGTATTTCCGAACGGTGACGAATGGACCGTGCGCGGCGAAGCCGAAGGGCACATCCTAACGGAGTATCGCGGGCAGGACGGATTCGGTTACGATCCGCTGTTTTTCTTCGATGCACTGCAAAAGACCTTTGCCGAATTGACATCGGAAGAGAAAAACGCGGTATCTCACCGCGGCAATGCCATCCGGTTGTTTTCCGAAAAATTACGGCAATCTATCTCATTATACAAAAAGGAGTATTCGGAATGACATCTAAGCAACGCGCATACCTGCGGGGTATGGCAACCTCCCAATCCGCAATCATGCAGATCGGAAAAGGCGGGATCACCGAGAATTTGTTAAAAACCCTTTCCGATGCGTTGGAAGCGAGAGAACTGATCAAATTGCATGTATTGGAGAACAGCGGCGAAGAACCGAAAGCCGTGCTTGCAACCCTCTCCGAACAATTGCAAGCGGAACCCATTGCCGCAACGGGAAGAAAGATCGTGTTGTACCGTCCGTCGCAAGATCATCCTACCATCGTGTTGCCCTGATGACGCGGATCGGTATTTTCGGAGGTACATTTTCTCCCCCGCACAACGGTCACATTGCAGCCGCAAAGGCGTTTATGGAGCAAATGTGGTTGGACCTTTTATATGTCATTCCGTCCTCGGCGCCGATGGCACCCGGAAAAGCGGTTACGGCAACTGCGAAAGATCGCTTGGAGATGTGCCGATTGGCTTTTTCGGGGATCGACGGTATTTACGTCAGCGATGCGGAAGTGCGTCGCGGCGGTCAAAGTTATACGGTGGATACCTTACGCGAGTTGTCCGGCAAGGATCGCAGGTTGTTCCTTTTATGCGGAACGGATACCATGCTTTCCATCGGGAATTGGAAAGATGCGGAAGAGATCTTTTCGCTTTGCTATCCGACCTACATTCGACGTGAAAAGGATCCTTCCGTAACTGCGGCGGTCACTGCCGCGAATACGGACTATCAAAAGCGTTTCGGAAAGATCGTTCGTCGGATCGTTACGGAGCCGATTCCCATTTCGTCGGAACAGATCCGAGCCGCCGTGCAGCGCGGAAACTCGGTCTCCGAAATGCTTCCCGCGCAGGTGGAAAGTTACATTTTTGACAACCATTTGTACGGATACGGGAAGAATGGAGGCGGTCTTTCATGCTCACAATAACGGATGAAATGCTGAATGTTTTGTGCAAAAGCGTTTCGGAGCGCATGTCCGAAAAGCGATATGCGCACACGGTCGCCGTAGAGGAAATGACGGCGCGTCTGTGTCGATTATTTTGCCCCGAGCAAACTTCCGCCATGCGTGCCGCGGCGCTGTTGCACGATATTACGAAAGAACTTTCCGTTCGGGAACACTTGGAGATCTGCCAAGCGCAACGGTTGCAGGTCACGGAAGCGGATCGAATTGCTTGGAAAACCTTACATGCTCGCACAGCGGCGGCTTTGATCCCCCTTCAATACCCCGCGTTTTCCGATCCGATCATCGTTTCCGCAGTTCGGTGGCATACGACCGGACATGCGAATATGACCTTGACCGAACAGATCCTTTATTTTGCGGATTATATCGATGCGACCCGAACGTATCCCGCATGCGTTGCTTTGCGCGATGCGTTTTGGAATGCTTCACCGCAAGATATGGAACCGAACGAGCGGATGCGGCATTTTCGCACGGTGCTTTTCCGTTCTTTTGAGATCACCTTGCGGGAGCTGTTGGAAGAAGATCTGCCGATCTCTCCGGAAACCGTTGCTGCAAGAAATCAACTGCTTTTATCATTCAATTAACGAATCCGCCATTCGAACGCTTGCTTTTCTTTACATCTTTTACATTTTCGGAGGAAGAAAAGCAATGAAAACAAATCGAGCTGTACTCTTTTCACTCGCCTGTTTGATCGCCCTTTGGAATTGGTTCCCATTCCGCACAACGGACCTGTTGTCGCGATCCGTTGCCGAGACGGGAAGGGGGCAGGGAGCCGAGTGCGGATCGGTGATGCGGATCTTGGTCATGGGGACCGACCGCTCCGCCGATCTGACGGACAGCATGTTGATCGTTGCGTTGGAACCGGATGCGGGGGAAGTCCGTGTGGTACAGATCCCGCGGGACACATATGCGGAATACACCGAGCGTGACTGTAAAAAACTGAACGGGGCTTCCGCAGCGCTCGGAGATCCCGAATTGCTTCGGTTTTTGTCGAATGCCATGCAGATCGATCTGCATGCTTACGTGAAATTGAATTTGGATGTCTTGGAACAGCTGGTGGACGCGATCGGCGGAGTGGACGTGGAGATTCCGCGTGGAATGTTTTCCCCGCAAGCCGCAAACGATCTCGGTCTCCCGCTATCGGAAGGCTGTGTTCATTTGAACGGAAAAAAAGCGGAATCCTTTGTACGCTACCGTGCGGGTTATGCCACGGCAGACCTCGGAAGATTGAATGCCCAAAAGTTGTTTTTGCGCGCGGTTGCCAAAAAATGCAACGCTTTGTCACTTTCGCAGGTCATTCGCGTTGCAACGATCGGTCTGCCGCAGATCCGAACCGATCTTGCGCTTTCGCAGATCATTTCGATCCTTACCGCACTCAAAAGATGCGATCCGAACGGATTTCCCATTGTCACGCTCCCCGGGCAGGCGGTGCGGGAGCCCGAGGGCACATGCTATTATTCTTTGAACCGCGAGGGATCGGCACGCGTTCTTCGTACCTTTTTGTTTC
>CAYPIV010000097.1:0-4457 GCA_964410895.1 uncultured Ruminococcus sp.
GGACCGATCACACCCTTTCCGATGAGGAAGGATGGAACCGATATCTTCAAATGCGAAATCATTTGCAGGCGGATCCCGCAGTTCTTTCAAAAAAGGTACTGCTCGTTACGGAAGCCGCACCGGAGCGGCAGGTCCCGCAGCTGCTCATGGGGGTGGAAGATGCCCGCATCCTCTGCGGTCGGATCGAACGCTTACATCAACTGTATGCGGACGGGGTTCGCATTTTGACCTTGCTGTGGCAAGGCGAGACCTGCATCGGCGGTTCCCATGATACCGACCGCGGTCTGACCGCATTCGGGAAACAAGTTGTGCACCGTGCCGTGGCGCTTGGGATGCTTCCGGATATCTCGCATGCATCCGTTGCTTCGGCAGAGGAGATCTTTGAGATCGCGCAAGAAGATTCCTCTCCCGTGATCGCTTCGCATTCCAATGCATATGATATCTGCCCGGTATCGCGGAATCTCACGAACGGACAGATCCGATCCGTTCTGAAAAGCGGCGGGATCATCGGGCTCAATCTGCATCAGGCTTTTTTAAAGGAAAGCGGATCGGCTTTTGCCGCGGATTGTCTCCCGCACATCGATCATTTTCTGTCTCTCGGATGCGAACGGGCGCTTTGTCTCGGCGGGGATTGGGACGGTTGCCTGCTACCTTCGGACCTTCCCTCCCTTTCGGAATTGCCGCTTCTTGCGGAACTGCTGTTACAAAATAATTATTCGGAAGACCTTGTCCGCGATCTTTTTTTCAACAATGCCATGCAATTTTCCATGCAATATCTCCGACCGGATCCTTCAAAAAATCATTGAACCCACTTCCAAACAGAAAGGATGTCACATATGTTGTATAAAAGCACAAGAAGTCAAGCGCCCGCATCTGCCGTATCCGCTCAAGTGATCAAGCAAGGACTTGCCGATGACGGCGGTCTGTTTGTTCCGGAAAGCATTCCCACACTCACACCGGAAGAGATCAACGCACTTTGCAAAGAGAGTTATCCCGTAAGAGCCGCAAAGATCCTTTCCAAATTCTTGGATGATTACACCTATGAAGAACTTTTGGCAGATTGTACGGAAGCATACTCCGAGACGTCCTTTGTCGGAGGTGCGGCTCCCTTAAAGCCGATCCATGACAATGTTTCCGCATTGGAGCTTTGGCACGGCCCTACGGCTGCCTTTAAAGATATGGCATTGCAGATCATGCCCCGCCTGCTGTCCCGCGCTTTGCAAAAAACGGGCGAAGAGCGCACGGCACTGATCTTGGTCGCAACGTCCGGAGATACCGGAAAAGCCGCTTTGGAAGGCTACAAGGACATTGACCGGATCCGCATCATGGTCTTCTACCCTGCGAACGGTGTCAGCCGCATGCAAAAACTGCAAATGGCCACCCAAACGGGAAACAATGTCAATGTTTGCGCCATCAACGGCAATTTTGACGATGCGCAAAACGGCGTCAAGCAAATTTTCGGGAACGCGGATATGGCAAACGCACTGAACGAAAAAGGATACTTTTTCTCCAGCGCGAATTCCATCAATTGGGGACGTTTGGCACCGCAAATCGTATATTACGTATCCGCTTACTGCGATCTTTTGACGCAGGGAAAATGCAAACTCGGCGACCGTTTTCACGTTTGCGTGCCGACCGGTAATTTCGGAAATATTTTTGCAGCCTATTTGGCAAAGCAAATGGGACTTCCGATTGATCGACTGATCTGTGCTTCCAACTCCAACAACATTCTGACCGATTTTCTGCGGACGGGAACGTATGACCGAAACAGAAAGTTCTATCTGACCATGTCTCCTTCCATGGACATTTTGATCTCCAGCAATTTGGAGCGTTTGCTGTATTTGACTGCCGGAAGCGAAAAGACCGCGTCCTACATGAAGTCGCTGAAAGAAACCGGCGCATATACCATAGATCCGGCGGTCCTCGCCGAAATTCAAACCCACTTTAAGGGATACTATGCGGACGAAGAGACCACGGCTCGGATCATACGCGAAACCTATCAAGCATACGGCTATCTCGCCGATCCTCACACCGCAGTTGCCATTGCCGCAGCCGAGCAATACGCAAACGAAACACACGACGCCACCCCGATGGTCATTGCTTCCACGGCAAGCCCGTATAAATTTGCAAACGATGTGTACCGCGCCATTACGCAAAGCGAACCGACGTCCGACCTTTCCGCGCCGGAAGAGCTTTCCGCTTTGACGCACACGGCGATCCCGTATCCGTTGCAGGGATTGACCGAAAAAGAGATCCGCTTCCGTCAAACCGTGGAAGTTTCCGAAATGCCGGATACCGTATTGCAGTACATCGATCGGTAACGGTAACCGAACAAGAGCGGCATTGCCACCAATCCGTTGGCAATACCGCTCTTTAGATGAACGTTCTTTTAGTCTTCCTTCGGCTTAAAGGTCACGCAAAGCGTTTCACCGGAGCTTGCCGCATTTTGCGGACCTACGGCGATCTCCCCGGCGGTGCAATACGTGTCGCAATTGTGATAATAGCAATTTTGAACATTGCATTTGATTCCCTTGATGTGCTTTTCACAGCAGTTCTTTTTCTCTTCCATGGCAATTCCCCTTTTTGCAATTTCGAAATTATAAGGTTGCACCTTACGCTTTTAGTATAACCGCTCTCGCAAATACTATACTTTTCGGAAAGGAGTTTTCAAAAATGGCTTTGTACGTGATGGCAGATCTGCATCTTTCCTCCGACGGCACAAAATCGATGGATCGATTCGGTCCGCAGTGGAAAGATCACATGGAACAGATCAGGACCAATTGGATCTCACGGATCACCGATGCGGATACGGTCATCATTCCCGGAGACATTTCTTGGAGTTTGCAATTGGAAGACGCCTTGCGGGACTTGCAATTTTTGAATGCACTCCCCGGTGAAAAATTGCTCGGAAAAGGAAATCACGATTTTTGGTGGACAACGGTTTCCAAAATGCAATCCTTTTTGGAAGAACATGAGCTTACGACCATTCGTTTTTTGTATAACAACGCTTACGAATTCAACGATTGTATCGTTTGCGGAACCCGCGGTTGGTTCTTGGAGGAAGAACAGCAAAAGACCGTCGGCGAAGTCAACTTTCAAAAGATCATCAACCGTGAGAATATCCGACTGTGTCTCAGTTTGGATGCCGCACGGGAAATTCAGCGAAAGCATCCGGAAAAGGAGCTGCCGATCCTTGTGTTTCTGCACTTTCCTCCGGTTTGGAACGGCTTTCTTTGTCAAAGTTTTTTGGATCGATTTCACGAATACGGTGTCAGATCCTGCTATTTCGGGCACATTCACGGACCGCTGCTGTCGCCGAGAAAGGTCACGGTGGAAGGCATTGATTTCATTTTGATCTCCGCCGATTCTCTGAATTTCACGCCAATGCAAATTCAAACGGACTAAATTTCGTATTTTCCCTTGAAAATTTCAAAAAGCTATTGACAAACCCGATAAAAAATTATAAAATATAATCTGTATGAAAAAAACTATTTTCACTGTTTATCTGGAGGACTGAAAAAAATGAGTTTAATCAAATCCGAAAAGACCGAAAAGAGTGTATACACGCTGGAGTTTTCGGTAGATTCCGAAACTTTTAACAAAGCGATTTCCAATGCATACCGCAAGCAGGTCGGAAAAATTTCCGTTCCGGGGTTCCGCAAAGGAAAAGCACCCCGTTCCGTCATTGAAAAAATGTACGGAAAGGGCTTCTTTTACGAAGATGCCATCAACGAAGTGCTTCCCGACGCCTTTGATGCTGCATTGAAAGAATCTGCGTTGGATATGGTCGGTCAACCCGAATTTGATATTGTATCCATCGATGAAAACGGCGCCGTACTTTCCGCCAAAGTAGCTGTAAAGCCCGATGTTACCATTAAGGACTACCTCGGCATTGAAGCCGAGAAAAAGGTTGCGGAAGTAACCGAGGAAGACGTTGAGAAAGAGATTCAAACCGTTCGCGAGCGCAATTCCCGCGAGATTGAAGTAACCGATGCCGCAGCCGAGATGGGTGATGTTTGCACCATCGATTACGAGGGCTTTGTGGACGAAGTTGCATTTGAAGGCGGAAAAGGTTCCGATTATCCCCTGAAATTAGGTTCCGGAAACTTTATTCCCGGCTTTGAGGAACAGATCGTCGGTCATAAGATCGGTGAAAACTTTGACGTAAACGTTACCTTCCCCACCGAGTATCATGCAAAAGAGCTTGCCGGCAAGGTTGCTGTATTCAAAACCGTGATCCATGCCATCAAGCACATCGAGTTGCCCGCGTTGGATGACGATTTTGCAAAAGATGTTTCGGAATTTGACACCATGGATGAATATCGTGCCGATGTTAAGGCAAAAATTGCTAAGAGAAATGAAGCCGAGGCTGAGCGCGCTTTTGAGGACGCAGTGATGGACACCTTGATCGAAAAGGTGGAAGCGGATATTCCCGAGCAAATGTTTGTTGCGGAAAC
>CAYPIV010000098.1:0-4435 GCA_964410895.1 uncultured Ruminococcus sp.
CCTCAACGAGGTCCTTAGCGTCCTTCAAGCCAAGACCGGTGATCTCACGAACGACCTTGATTACGTCGAGCTTCTTAGCACCGAAGTTTGCGAGAATTACGTCAAACTCGGTCTTTTCTTCAGCTGCGGGAGCTGCTGCGCCTGCTGCTGCAACCACACCTACGGGAGCTGCTGCGGATACGCCGAACTCTTCCTCAACTGCCTTTACAAGGTCATTGAGTTCAAGAATGGTCAAAGATTTGATTTCTTCCAAAATGTTGGTAATCTTTTCAGATGCCATTGTTATTTACCTCCGAAATTATGAGTAAAATTTTGTGTTCCGATTCGTACGGGAATTCGGAAAGCCGAATTGCGGAAACAGTTGCGGAAAACCGATACAGAAACGATTACGCTTCCGCGGGAGCTTCCTCGCCGTTTTCTTTGTCGCAAATTGCTTTGATCGCATATGCGAACTTGTAGAGCGGAGATTGGATCGAACCGAGAAGTTTTGCGATCAATACATCCTTGGACGGAATATCTGCCAACTCGTTTACGGTAGCTGCGTCGATAACGGCACCGTCAACGTATCCGCCGAGAATGCTGAAGCTTTCTACTTTCTCGGCATAGGTCTTCAGAATCTTTGCGGCGGAAACGGGATCGTTCTCGCTGATGGCGATTGCGGTCATACCGTTCAAATGCTGCTTCAATTCACCGTAACCTACCATGTCGCAAGCTCTGCCGGTCATGGTATTCTTCATGACCACATACTTAACGCCGGCTTCGCGGAGTGCTTTCCGCATTGCAGTGTCGTTTTCTACCGTGATTCCCTGATAGTTCACGATAACACCGGCAGTCGAATTTTTAATCTGCTCTGCCAGATCGGCAACAACTTGCTGCTTTTGAGCCAAAATAGAATTGCTGGGCATTTTCTGTTTCACCTCCTAATGTGAAATGGGGGAATAAAAAAATCTTTCTTCCGAAGAACATAGCTCCGCGAAGAAAGATCACGCAATTTTCGAATGTGCAAAATCTCTCCTCGGCAGGAAAGCTACGCTTTTACAGAAACCTGCTGTCTTTGGATAACGGTGACATTATACCACACGTTGCTGTTTTTGTCAAGTGCTTTTTGGAAAATATAAAAAATAAATTTCAAAGTGTTGGTCTGCGAGGGGGACGCGGAACCTTTTTGACCTTTTTTCACGTCCCATGGCATACGGCCGTTTGAATGGGAATTTTTGCACATTTGATCTGTGTTTGTAAAAATCGGCAGTACCGAAACCATTCGGCGATGCATTCGCTTTTTCGATTTCATGGAAAAAACAGGATTCATTATTCACAAAACGGTAATTCCGAATTTCGAATTATTTAGTAAAAAAGCTTGCAAAGGGAAGAAAACTGTGGTATAATAGCCGCAGACCGCCTGCTTTGCAGGCTTGGGACTCCGCAAACTTCGTCCTTTACGCACTTCGTGCGCCCGCTGTATTGACGGCTTTGCAAAAATGTCTGTGCGAGCACACATTTTTGCTTCATGGTAGAATAGCCGCAGACCGCCTGCTTTGCAGGCTTTGGACTCCGCAAACTTCGTCCTTTACGCACTTCGTGCGCCCGCTGCATTGACGGCTTTGCAAAAATGTCCGTGCGAGCAAGCATTTTGATTTTATGATAAGATCGTTGCGAAGAAGTTTTGCATACGCATATGCAAGTGCTCTCTCACTTTTTGATGTGTGTTTTCTTCGGAACGGCTTTGGTAAGGGTGTACCCGATCCTGCGGATCTTGACAAAAGCAACAGGGGCTCATTTGTTGCTTGTCGGAGCACTTGGAAATGCCGAGCGGTCGTTTTTTTCGTGATCGCCGAACAATCGGAAAGGAGATAGTATGGAACCGAATTCGATCGTTTCCGATGCGCAGTATGAAGCGCTTCAACAAAAAAATCGAACCATTCGAAAAAAAATCGTGCTGATCTGTTTGCTACTTGCCGTTTCGCTCTTGATATTGGTCGGTATTTTGCTGGTTTGGGAGTTTTTGCGGAAAGATCCCGTTGAGGATCCTTTCGGTGAATATGACTTTTATCCGCCGTATGAAGGCGACATCCTGCAAAATCCCGCCTATTTGGAGCTGAACCGCGAGATCTGCTACTGTGAGGATGCGACCGGCATGGGATTGACGGCTCCGCTGACGGAAGAAACGTTGGCACGGGCGGACGCTACCGTTCGGTTCGTATATTCTTATTTGCAGATCATAATTTCCGGGGACACCGAAGCGTACAATGCAATGCTCGGGGAAGAATATCTTCGGGAACATGGGGCGCAATCCGCTTTTCACCCGCAAATGTTATACAACATCACCGTTTATGCGTATCAAACCCAAACGAACGCCGACGGCAGTAAGACGGTAACGTACCGATTGGATTACATGATCTACCGCAATGACGGAAGCTTCCGCAGAGATATCGGCAGCGATGCCATTCGTTCGCAATATTTGGTATTGCAATGCGACCAAAACGGAACGATCAAAATTCGGGACTTGGTTTCTTTTCGCGTAAATTCCCATGTCGGGCAAGATCTTTCAAACGAACATATACAAAATATCAATACTGATTTCGAGAGGAGAATCATTGTATGAGTTATCGGTTACAGTTGCGTCAATTGACGTCTCTTGCGAAGGTATTTCCGGATTTTATCAATTCGGGATCCGCCACACGCGGCAATTCTTGCGTACGCGGGCAGGAGTTTTCTTACCAGATCGCGTACCGTGTGCAGGAGGAAGAATATGAGGTGATTCCGTATCAATTGCAACTTGATGTTCCAAACGGGATCGAGGTTCGACTTTTCAACGTGGAATGTGTTCCCGGAATGCTTCCGTATTTCAAGGGGATTCGCAGTGACGATGATTACATTACGAACAAAGTCGGCATGTTCCCGGACGTTTTGATGCCGCTGGAAAAGCAGGAAGTTTCGGCGCGGGTGCAATATTGGCGCTCACTTTGGGTGAATGTGAAGATCCTTGACGATTGTCCTGCCGGAAAACATTCGTTGAAGATCTCGTTTTTAGATGCGGAAGGAAACTCGGCTGCCAAAAAGACATTTACCACCGAGGTGTATCCTTACCAATTGCCGGAACAGAGGTTGCTGTATGCGCAGTGGTTCCATTGCGATTGCATTGCAGATGTTCACGGCGTTTCCGTGTTTTCCGAAAAACACTGGAAATTGATTGAAAAATATATGCGTATGGCGCGGGAAAGCGGAATGAATTTGATCTTCACTCCGATCTTGACGCCACCCGTCGATACTGCCGTCGGCGGAGAACGTCCAACGGTACAGTTGGTGGACATCACGTATGACGGAACCGAATACCGTTTTGATTTTTCCAAGTTGAAGCGCTGGATCGGATTGGCAAAGGCATGCGGATTTTACGGCTATGAGATCAACCATTTCTTCACACAGTGGGGAGCAGAGCATGCACCGAAAGTCATGGCGACGGTAAACGGAAAGACCAAACGGATCTTCGGATGGGATACCGATGCGGGCGGAGACGACTATCGCAACTTTTTATCGGCACTCGTTCCCGCTTTGATCGAAGTGTTCCGCGAAGAGGGAATCTCCAAGGAGCGTTTGTTCTTCCATATTTCGGATGAACCGAATCTGAAACACATGGAAGCTTACAAAAAGGCATCGGATATTTTACTTCCCTTGGTGGTAGGCTGTACGCAATTTGATGCACTGTCCGAATACGGATTCTATGAAAACGGTGCTGTCAAGGAGCCGGTGGCTTCCACTGACCATATCGGTCCGTTTTTGGAACATCAAGTACCGAATCTGTGGGCATATTACTGCTGTTGGCAGGGAAATAAAGTCGGAAATTGCTTCTTTGCAATGCCGTCTTACCGAAATCGGATCTTGGGGGTACAGTTATATAAAGCCAACGTAAGGGGTTTTTTGCATTGGGGTTATAATTTCTATTATACACGACTTTCCAAGGCAGTTGTGGATCCCTATCGTGATACTTCCTGCGGTATGGAATTTGTATCCGGAGATGCTTACAGAGTATATCCCTACCGTGACGGGGTGATCCCTTCTCTTCGTCTGAAAGTCTTTTACGATGCCTTGCAAGACATGCGATTGCTGTATTTGGCAGAAGAAAAGATCGGGCGAGATGCGGTTTTGGAAGCATTGGACCGTTTGTGCGGAGCACCGTTGACCTTTGCGGAATATCCGCGTACGGAAACATTCTTCCGTGATCTCGAAGATTTTATTTTCTCTGTTTTAGCCGAGAATGCGCAATAAGGGGTTCCAGATCCGTTTGAAGAAAAAATCGGTCGGAACGGTTTGTGCTTTTTCGGATCGTTCCGACCGAAGGTAACACGATCGCGGACAAAATTGTGCGAGACGGGAACATCGGATCTTGTTTGAAATCCTTCACTTATTGGAAAAACGGAAGATTTTTCACCGTTTATTC
>CAYPIV010000099.1:0-4391 GCA_964410895.1 uncultured Ruminococcus sp.
TTTGCGCGGTGGGGAAGCGACACGGCAAAAATACAGCCATCAGTCCGCAAACACGGGTTCCGATCCCCGCTGAATTCGATCGGTCTTATGGTCGGGATCTGTCTCAAGACAGATCAAAAAAACAAGCCGACGGTAAAAAGACGATAAAAAACGATCACAAGTTCCAAAAGGCTCTGCCGTAGTGCAGCAGAAGCTGATATTCCGATGGCGACAGTCCGCGTGCCGCCTGTTCCAAGTAATACGAAGTTTCGTGAAAAGACGCTTTGGAAACCGAGGAGACCGAAGTGCCGAGCAAGATCGGTATTCTCGGATCGCTGTTCAATAATCGCCGAATTTGTTTCAAAACGCGTGTATCGCTCAAAGATCGGTAACCGAATTGATAAACGGCATTCGGGACCCGCATCAGTCGTTGCAAAAGATCTTCCGGATAAAACAACGCCGGCAATTCAAAGGAGAGAAACAGCAATTGCAAATGGGAACGATACAACAGTCGATTCAATTCCGACTCCATCCAATCGGCACGCGGAGAAAGCGGAAGTGTAAGTGCAAGACGGTTGGTGTTTTTTCGGCAAAGGCATTCCAATCCGTCCAACGTATGCAGGTCGGGCGAAAGCTGAACGGCGCTTTCCACCTTGAGTTTTAAGTGCTTCGGCAATCGTTCTCGCAATTCCCGTTCCGCACGATTTCGCAAAACCAAATATGCCGGAATCGATCCCTCCGTTCCGGTATACTCACTTACAATACAAAATTTCGAAAATCCGTCCCGTTGATGTAAATATTGCATCGTTTCGATCGCGTTGGAAACGATCCGATCGGAAACGCGGACGGTGGGAAGTAATTTGCAATCCCAATCAATATAATATTCCATAATCACATGACACCATGAAGTAAAATCGTTGCGTAACCGAAAAGCTTGCGCGGCACGGATCCGTATGTCGGCTCAAAAAGCAAAAGCACTTACTTCCCATGAACGGCATTTTTTCAAAATTCCCGATGCCACGGTACGCATCGCACCGACAGGGCGAACCATGCGGAATCCGAAAACTTGCGGCTGCCGAATTGATACCATGAAACAAAAATACTTGCTTGCAAGGGCGTTTTTGCAAAGCCGTCAATGTCGCAGGGCATGCGCAGCATGCAAAGACATAGCAAAAGGCTTGCAAAGCAAGACTTTCCTGCGACTATTATACCATTTTCGGAAAGCTTCGTCAACCGTCGGAACGAAGTTTTTTATTTTTCTCTGTTTCCGACAAAAAAAGAAATGCACGTTCGCGTTCCCGCCGAAAAACAGGGCAAGGGAAGAGAGTGCATTTCTTTCGGGCAAGCAATACCGATCGGATCGGGGTATTCCTTTCACAACATTACGGGATCGCTTCCGGTTCAACTCAAATTTTCGATGACACGATCGACCCAAGCAAACACAGCGTTTTTTTCCTCCGGTTTGAAAGCGCCGCCGATGATCGGAAGTCCGCCTTTTACGTAAAGAACTTCATCGATCACATTGGTTCCGGCTTCTTTCAAAATGTCTTTCAATTGGTTTGCGGCAGCTTCGTCGCCGTCAATGATCAAAGCAACGTTCTGTGCACGTGCTTTTGTCAGTTCGCGGCAAAACAGGCGAACACTGTCGGTAATCTTTCCTTTTGCGGAAACAGCCAAAATAACGATTCGTTCTTTATCACAAGAGTAAGAGGGGGGGATCACATCTACGGAATTGAAAGCCAGATCATATTGTGATTTGATTGCATTGGCGAGCGTATAAAATGCGCATCTTGATTGCCATGGGGAATCCTCCTTTGGTTACATACAGAATTGAAATTGCGCACATGCGCATAAACATGGTTATTATATCATATGTTTCCGAAAAATGGAAGCGTTTTTTCAAAAAAATATGAAAATTTGCCAAAAACATTCTGTAATAACGACAAAAACGCCGAAGATAACACGGGAAAGATCCGAAAAAACAGAAAAAACGGTATTGCGAGGATTTTTTGTCAATCAGCGGATCTCGGATGTTTTAAAATAACTTGCTTAACTAAGCTATAAATAAGGTATAAAATGGCGCTATAAAAATGAACATATGAAGATCCGACGAACGGTATGCCGATGATTCCTTTGTTTTTCTGTCTGAATTATACAAAATTTGCATTTTGTATAATTGCATCGAGAGAGCCGAAACATGTACTATCCTGCATCAAAATGCATTTGAAGTGTGTCCTATTTTCATTATTACAACTTTTCATTATTATAACATTACAACTATGAACGGAACGACAACGCTTTCTCGTAGGCGGCGATCACCGCATTCATCGCATCCGCTCGAAAAGCACCGTTTTCCAATGCTCGGACACCTGCTATGGTGGTTCCGCCGGGACTGCAGACTGCGTCTTTCCATTCTCCCGGATGCTTTTGCGTCTCCAAAAGCATTTTTGCACTGCCGAGAATCGTTTGCGCGGCATACAGATTTGCCTTTTCCCGCGGCAAACCGCATGCAACGGCACCGTCAGCCAACGCTTCCGCAAACAGGCATACAAATGCGGGACCGCAGCCTGACAGCGCACTTGCGGCATCAATCAAGGACTCCGGGATCCGATCAAACCGTCCTGCGGCATCCATGGCATTGCAAAAACGCGCAGCGTCGGTTTCCGACACCCATTCGTTATGATCGAATACGATCATTCCCGCACCGGCGGAAACCGGCAGATTCGGCATGATCCGAATGATCGGACAGGAATCGTTTTTTGCCAATTCCGTAATTTTCCCCATGGGAACTCCGACAGCCATACTGACCAAGATCGGCTTGTTTTCCCTCGCGGAAAGCAACGGCTGCAGATCGGCAAACAGTGCCGTCATGGATTGCGGTTTGACACCTAAGATCAGATAATCGCAATTTTTAACTGCACGCTCAATCGAAGTTGCAACTCCGCCGATTTTTTCGGCAAGTCGGGTGGCTTTTTCAGCATCGGTATCACATAAAAAGATCCTGTCACCGGGGATCCTTTCGGAGAGTGCCTCAGCCAAATTCCCTCCCATATTTCCGCATCCGATACATCCGAATCGTTGCTCCATATCACTCTATCCTCCGTTCTCTCTTCCCTGTTTTTTGCTTTTTTCGGCTCGGAATTCGCTCACTTTCGATTCACTTTCGATCGGAAAGTCAACGGATCTGACCGTTTCCGTGAACCACGTATTTGTAGGCGGTCAATTCTTTTAATCCCATCGGTCCTCTTGCGTGCAACTTTTGCGTGGAAATACCGATCTCACAACCGAATCCGAATTCCCCGCCGTCCGTAAACCGAGTGGATGCGTTGACGTACACTACCGCACTGTCTACAGCGGACGTAAAGTGAGAAGCCGTATCCGCATTTTCCGTAACAATGCAATCGCTGTGATGGGTGGAATGCGCAGCAATGTGTCGGATCGCCTCATCTGTGTCATCCACCACTTTGACCGCAAGAATATAATCCAAAAATTCCGTATCAAAATCCTGTTCGGAGATCGGAATTCCGGAAATGACGGCAGCCGCATTCGGATCCAACCGCAGCTCAACGGCAGGTTTTCCTTTTCGGATCTGTCCATCGGTCAAACGTTCCTTCAACATGGGCAAAAATACATCCGCGATCTCTCTGTGGACCAAGCAAACTTCTGCGGCATTGCATACGGACGGTCTGTCGGTCTTTGCGTTTTCAAGAATATTCAATGCTTTGGAAAGGTCGGCATCACGGTCCACGTAAACATGGCAAATGCCGGTCCCGGTTTGAATGCAAGGAACCGTCGCATGCTCCACACAAGCACGGATCAAACCCGCCCCCCCTCTGGGGATCAGCAGATCCACATAATCCGTCGCCGTCATCAATTCTCGAACGACCGCATGCGAAGAATCCGTCGGCATGTTGATAAACGATTCACTCAAGCCGCACGTTCTCAGACCGTTTCGAAGGGCGGAAACGATCGCATGGGACGTTCGAAAGGATTCCTTTCCGCAACGCAGAATACAAACGTTTCCGCTTTTCAAAGCAAGAGCCGCCGCGTCGGATGTGACATTCGGACGACTTTCGTAAATAATGACTACCACTCCTATCGGGACGCGGATCTTAGAAATACAAAGCCCGTCCTCACGCACGGTCTCCTCCAACACTTCGCCGATGGGATCCGCAAGACCGGCAACCGCGCGGATTCCGTCTGCCATTGCGCGGATCCTCTTCGGATCCAATGCAAGACGATCCAACATCACATCCGAAATACCGCCTCTTGCGGCTTCGACTTCCTCTGCGTTGATCTGCAAGAGTTCCGACATTTGCGCTTCCAATGCGTCTGCCATTGCAAAAAGAGCTGTTTCCTTTTGCTCGGCGGAAAGTTGCGCAAGCTCCGCGGTTGCCGCTTTGGCGGAACGA
>CAYPIV010000100.1:0-1144 GCA_964410895.1 uncultured Ruminococcus sp.
TGAAAAAATGAAAAAAAGTGTTGCATTCGGATTGAAAATATGGTATGATATACTCGTAGAACAAGGGGTAGCTGCATTTACGTTTTGTACTATGCATGGATTTACCGAAAGAAGCGGAGGAAGCGAATATGGCAGAAATTTCGATTCAATTCAAAAATCAAGTAAACGGTTACAACAAAGATGAAGTGCATGCATTTGTAAAGGCAACCGAGGCAAAATTGCAGGAACGGGCAACCGAACTTGCGCTTTTGCAACAACAGGTAGTGGATTTGGAGACCAGATTGAACAGAGTCCTCGGCGAAGATTCTTCCGTGGAAGAGAAGATCGAACTCTACGACAAATTGATGAAAAAAATGGACGGCGACTATACCAATCTGCTCGCTCCTGCGATCGCAAAGGCAAAAGCGATCGAAAACAAGGCGCAAAAGGAGTATGAAGTTCGCATCGATCAAGCGCGGCATGCCGCAAACGGAATCTACGAGGAAGCGGCAGACCGTATTGCCGATACCGTAGACGCCAATTTGGATCGGATGTATGCGCTTTTGGAGCGTGCAATGTATTCCAAAACTTTGGCGGGACGCGTGGAAGGATTGGTTGCGGATTGCAAATTGCTTTCCAAAAAGATTACATATAAGACCAAAAAGATCCGCCGAGTACCGAAGCGGGTGATCCGTCAGGTAAAGCGCCGCGTTTGCAACAAGAGCCGCAAAAATGCAAAAAGCACCGTATCGCAAGGCGCCGCACGGGCTTGATCTTAAAGTGGGAAAACCTTGAAACTCGGTGAAAAAATTCGGGAATTGCGGGTTGCAAAGCTGATGACGCAATCCGAGCTGGCGGGAACGCAGATCACCAGAAACATGCTGAGTTGCATTGAGCACGGATCCGCACAGCCGTCGCTTTCCACGGTACAGTACCTCGCCGAGCGATTGAACGTACCGGTTGGATTCCTTTTGGCGGAAGAGGGCGATGAGCTCTTATACCGAAAGATGAATCATTTCGGCAACATTAAGCGTGCTTACGCGGCAAAAGACTGGTATGGATGCCGAAGTTTGTGTCTCTCCTGTTGCCCGCAACCGGATGATGAACTTGCGCTGTTGCTGGCGGAATGTGATTCCGAGATCGCCGCAGCGGAATTTTGGGACGG
>CAYPIV010000100.1:1244-4369 GCA_964410895.1 uncultured Ruminococcus sp.
GCTTTATTCCCGGTGCATCTTTACACGGTGGTGCATGACTTGGAGATCTGTTGCCGCGAAACGGAAGATTTTAAGGGAGCATATGAATACTCCAATGAAAAAGTCGCTCTTTTGGAGGAGCTTTTAAAGGAACGATAAACAGCAGCTGTTGACAACTCGGTTGAAAACAGCTGCTGTTTTGCGATCAGGCGCGAATCGGTTGAAGAGTCCCGTTCAGATCTTTCCAAAGAAATTCTTGACCTTCTAAAATCATGTACCCGTGGTGGGAACCTTCTTTCGGAATGGAAACGGACCCGGGATTTAAATAGGTAAAGTTGTCTTTTTTGCGGTTTGCGGGAACATGGGTATGTCCGCAAAGCAGAATATCGCCCGTTTGCAACGGAGGCGGATTGTCCTCGCCGTAAAGATGCCCGTGCGTTGCGAAAATATGCAGTCCGTTCACTTCCAAAAAAGCATATTCCGCCATCACGGGAAACGGCAACACCATTTGGTCTACGGCGGCTTCGCAGTTTCCGCGAACGCAAAGCAGGTTTTCTTTGACGGCAGACAACATCTCGATTACACGCTTGGGGGCATAGTCCCGCGGCAGATCGTTGCGCGGACCGTGATACAGCAGATCTCCCAGCAATAAAAGCCGATCCGGCGCTTCTGCACGGTATGCTTGCAACAATTGCTCGCAATAATAAGCGGAGCCGTGAATATCGGACGCGATCATCAATTTCATAAATACAGATCCTTTCCTTTTGGATTCCTCGTAACGCTGTTATTATACCGCGTTTCGATGGGATTGTCAATAGCGGCTTTTCATGGAAAAAATCATTTTTTTGGGTTTTGGTATTGACAAATACAAATCACATTGGTATAATTGTATACAAGAATACTTGCTGGAGGGATTTGTTATGCTCGAGATATCAAATAAGACCAATTTGTTGGAACAAAAGAGCTATCGGTACGCATTACAGGATGTTGCCGAACCGAATCTTTACCGTGACGTTTATCCGTATACGGATGTACCGAGGATCGCGTTCAACCATCGCCGTGTGCCGATCGGCATGCCGGAGGATATTTGGATCACCGATACTTCCTTTCGGGACGGTCAACAATCGGTGGAACCGTATACGGTCCGACAGATCGTGGATCTGTATCGAATGATGTCTCGTTTGAGCGGACCGTACGGAATTATCCGCCAGACCGAATTTTTCGTTTACAGCCGTAAGGACCGCGAAGCATTGGAAAAATGCTTGGAGCTTGACCTGAAATTTCCGGAGATCACTACGTGGATCCGTGCAAGCAAAGAGGATTTTCGTTTGGTCAAAGATCTCGGCATCCGAGAAACCGGTATTTTGGTCTCCTGCAGCGATTATCATATCTTCAAAAAGATGAAGATGACGCGAAAGCAGTGTATGGATTATTATTTGCAAACGGTGGCGGAAGCTTTTGAAGCGGGCGTTATGCCGCGATGCCATTTGGAGGATATCACCAGAGCGGATTTTTACGGCTTTGTCGTACCGTTCGTAAACGAATTGATGAAAATGTCACAGGATGCGGGAATTCCGGTTCGGATTCGCGCGTGCGATACCATGGGATACGGGATCCCGTACCCGGAAGTGGCGATCCCGCGCAGCGTACCGGGGATCATTTACGGATTGCAGCATTATTCCGATGTTCCGAGTGAGATGTTGGAGTGGCACGGACACAATGATTTTTACAAATCGGTCACCAACGCGACGACCGCATGGCTGTACGGAGCCTGCGGAGTCAACTGTTCTTTGCTTGGGATCGGTGAGCGGACGGGCAACATTCCTCTGGAAGCTATGATCTTCGAATATGCGTCACTCAGAGGTTCTTTTGACGGTATGGATCCGACGGTGATCACGGAAATTGCCGATTACTTCGAACGGGAGATCGGATACCGGATCCCGCCGATGACGCCTTTTGTCGGAAAGAATTTCAATGTCACACGTGCCGGGATTCATGCGGACGGCTTATTAAAAGATGAAGAGATCTACAATATTTTCGATACCAAAAAGATCTTGAACCGCAGTGCGTCCGTGATGATCGGAAAAGCTTCCGGATTGGCGGGGATCGCATATTGGATCAATGAAAATTACCGTCTTTCTCCGGCGGAGGCAGTGGATAAAAAAGATCCGCTTGTGATCGCTTTGAAAGAATGGATCGATCGGGAATACGAAGACGGCAGACAGACCTCGCTTTCTACCGGTGAATTGGAAGAAAAGATCGAAGTTTTGTCTCAAAATCGCTTTCCCAGATTGTAAGGAGGAATCGACATGTTAGAGCATAAGACCGTATCATTGGCGGAACAGGTATTTGAACGCTTGGAAAACGAGATCCTTTCCGGGCAATACGCGCACGGCGAAGTATTGACCGAGATGAAATTGGTTGCCGATCTCGGCGTCAGCAGAACGCCGATCCGCGAGGCGCTCCGACGGTTGGAGCAGGAACACGTGATCGAAATTACCGGAAAGGGAATTACGGTTCTCGGCGTGACCAAAAAGGATCTGGAGGACATTTTCAATATCCGATTGAAGATCGAGGGATTGGCATCCTATGAAGCTGCCAAACGCATCACGGCGGAAGAATTGCGGGAGCTGAAAGAAACGGTGGAACTTCAGGAGTTTTATGTTCCGCGCCGTGATGCCGATCATATTAAGGGAATGGACAGCAAATTTCATCAATTGATCTACCGATTCAGCGGCAGCACGGTGTATTACGATACGCTGATGCCGTTGCATAAAAAGGTGCAGAAATATCGAAAAGCATCGGTGGAGAATCAGGATCGCGCCATGCTTTCCGCCAAAGAACACCGCGCGATCTTCGAAGCGATCGAACAGGGAAACGCGGATCTTGCGGAAGCCTATACGATCCAACATATTCGAAACGCAAAAGATTATATCATTCAGAAAGAGGAGCGCTGACAAATGGGATTGACAATTGCACAAAAGATCATTCGTTCGCATTTGATCGAAGGGGAAATGCAAGTCGGAAATGAAATTGCGATCCGTATCGACCAAACATTGACGCAAGATGCGACCGGTACCATGGCATATTTGGAATTTGAAGCAATGGGGATCGATCGCGTCAAAACCGAACGCAGTGTGGCATAT
>CAYPIV010000101.1:0-4358 GCA_964410895.1 uncultured Ruminococcus sp.
GCTTTCGCAGGGATTCGTTTCCGATGATATCCGCAAATACGTTCGACATGCCGGCGTTCCTCCGTTTCCATCAAAAATCATAAGATCGGTCACAGTATGATTATAACAGTTTTTTGCATCCTTGTCAAGGGTACATGCCAACCTTTTCACGGCATTGCGGAGTTCGGCGGCTTTGTCGGGAAAAGGAAGAACAGGCGCGGATCGTACCGCATGCCGCGGTCTGTTCGACTGCTTGAAACGTGCGAAAACGATTCTGTGTCGAATATAGCCATCGGTTTACGGTTCCTTTTGATAGCGGATCTCGTACATTCCGAAAACGGTAGGATCTTTTACCGAAAACGTCACGGTATGATCTTGAACGGTACAGGGAATTTCCGTTCTTTCCGGTAAACGGAGGACCCGATCCGGTTTTTGTGTTCCGCGAACGGTGATCGAAAAATCCGCAAGTTTGCGGGCGATTTGTTTGGTATTGAGTTGTACGGTGTGGATCAACAAACGGTCGGTATCTGCAAACGCGGTGATCTCCACGTCATCCGGTGCATCCGAAGTCAGCGTCGGCGAAAAAGCCGCCGCGCGGAAAAGCAGACGCAAAAGGATCCGGCGATCATCGTCAAGATCAACGCATTCGATCGGGAGTGCGGACCAAAGCACGGTTCCCGCTCCGTAACGGCAGAGCGCCATGGCGGGGATGTCGGTCGGGATCCCGGGCGGATTGGAATGGATCGAAGCAAATTTAACATCGTCTTGGTCGGTATAGGGAAGGGTTACGGTTGCCAACACGTGCGCAGGGGCAATTCCCGTGACAATGGGAGCACTGCCGTGAAAGGGAAGCGGATATTCCGCATTATAGTGCCCGAAGTCCGATTGGACCGACTCCTTCGGCACAAGATATACAACGGTTTCTTTGGTCCTGCCGATGACCGTTGCGTGAAAGAACCGATCCAACAATCCGCGGCAGTCTCCTCCGCTGATGTACAAGGTTCCGCCGTTTTGAACGTAGGAGACCAAGCGATCCGTGTCATAAGCATCTTCTTCCGTCAAACAGGAGGCAACGATGATGGAATAGGGATCGATCTTATGAAATCCGCCGGTGATCCCGCACGGCGTATGCTCGGCGATCAAACTTTCCACCGTGCGGATGGCGCCGAGGTAGTTGCTGTACGGTTCTCCGATGCGATTGAATTTGCTTTTTAGACTGTAATAAACGCCGATATCCTCGATCATTTCTCCGCGAAAATACGATTCGTAAGGAGTCAGCTCATCGAATATGTTCCCGAGCCGGCGGTATACGCGTGCGTCCATTGTTCCCACGGGATCAACGGCATCGATGACCAAAGTCGCACCGTGATGCGCCGCCGTCAGAAAGAGAGCGCTTCGCATGACGTCGGGAGATTTGCAGTGGGTGTGCGCGGCAAGATTGGGGGCACACCGCGAAAACATGTATTCAAACGGTTGATTTTTGCTGATGTTGCGGTAAAATTTACAGGCAAACGATTGCCCGTATATTCCGCGGTACAGATCGCCTCCCGCGTAATCGCATGCATCGATCACTTCCTCGCAGTTGGCGGTCATCCCGTCCGGCAATGCGGAATAGGCTACGTTGTGTTCCACACTGACCTGCGGAAGCAGAGACTTTGTCAGATCGGTTGCCCAATGGGCAAATTCTCCCATCCATTCGCGGCGCTTTTGCATGTGCAGCAGCCAACGCTCGTCGTTCCAATTTTCTTCCGTCGGAATGGGACCGCCGACCTCCCGCTCCCAGCGGGATCTGCAATGGTTGCAGTAGCACATGTGAGGCCAAAACAGCATGTCGTAAAACATTCCGTCGATCTCCGGAAAATAAGCTGCGATCTCTCGAATCTGTTGCTCGGTAAAAGCGCGGTAGTCGGGATTGTTCGGACAACAAAAACCGTAACGAAAGCTTGCACTTTCTCCGGCAAAATCCGTGTCGGACGTTTGTTTCCGCGCGCAACGTTTGGAATCTCCGTTTTGGTCTGTCAATCTCCAATCGGGGTGCGTGTCGTGTGCCCACGTGTTGTAGATCAAACTGTAATAACCGGTTACAAAGATCCCTTCTTCATGGCAACGGGTTACCAAACGGCGCATCAGATCCTCTCTTCCGACCCATGCTTTGTGCATTTTTCCGGATCGCGTCGGGTAGTAGCAAAGTCCTACATGGGACTGAAAATACAGCATTGCGCTTTGCAGGTGGGCTCGTTTGAGATTTTGTACATATTCTTCCGGGTCGAATCGAGACAAAAACGCGGGATTCCAATCATCGATATGCATGTCACAAAGATGACGTCGATAAACGTTTTGATACCACATACAAAATGATCCTTTCGGTTTATTTAAAGTGGACTTTTCGGTTGGTCGGTTTTGAAAAAACTATGGGGCGTCGGGATGCAATGGGGCACAACGGCAACGTTCGTGTGACGGTCGCCTTACGTATTTTGCACGAATTTATTTCGCAGAGTGCTTTTTGCGGTGCCGATTTTAAAATTTCCGCACGGATCTGTTTTTTGCATGTTGCCAAAATGTTCCGCGAAGATTTTTTGGTATTGCGGTGTCATCGCAATGATATCTGCATCGATTGTTTTATTCATTTTTTAATTCTTCAAACATCGCTTTGAGCAACGGTGCGTTTTTGGTAAGCTTTTTTATACTCAGTTCCTCTGCTTTGTCATTGGCAAGACGCAGGTTGTTTTCGGAGGAGAGAAGTGCAGCCTTTGTTTTTTGCAGATGCTCTATGGTTTTATCGATCTCCTCGATTGCTGTTGTGAACTTTGTACTTGCCAACCGATAATTGCGGGCAAATCCTTCCTTGAACGCATTCATATTTTCCTCAAAATGCAGAATATCGATTTGTTGATTGCGAACGATTTGAAGTTCCTGCTTGTAATGCAGCGAATTTTGTGCGGCATTCCGCAACAAGGTAATCATCGGAATGAAAAACTGCGGACGTATGACGTACATTTTCGGATATTTGTAGGACACATCCACAATGCCGTTGTTATAGAATTCATTGTCGATTTCAAGCAAAGACACAAGAATTGCATATTCACAGCCTTTTTCCTTGCGATCTTTATCCAATTCTTTGAAAAAATCCTCGTTTTTATGCTTGGTGGCGGTTGTGTCGGCTTCATTTTTCATTTCGAACATAATGGATATGAACTCCGTGCCGTCCTCGCCGCATTCGCGGTAGATAAAGTCTCCTTTACTGCCGGTTCTGATATCGTTGTCTTTTTCAAAGTAAGCATTCGGAAAAGCCGTCATACGGATCGAATTAAATTGTGTAAGGCAGTGCTGTTCCAAACTTTCTCCGATCATTTTTGTTGACTGACGAGCCTTGAAGTCTTTATAATATTCGATCTGTTCATCTTTCAGCTTGAGTCTCTCCTCATATTGCTCTTTCATGGATTTTTCGTTCAGCTGATTTTCTGTTTCCTTATTTTTCAGTTCTCCTTTGAGAACGGCAATTTCGGAAACCTTTTGGGATAGTTCTGCATTCTTCTTTTCAACTGCTTCCGCAACTGCGAGTTTCATTGCAGTCTCACCGACATTTAATTTTGCTTGCAACTCCGTTATTTTTTGACCGAGAGCAGAGATTTCTGCGTCTTTTTTCATAAGATCTTCGGAGTGTTCTTTCGCGTCCTTTGATAATTCTTGATTTTTCTTTTCTATGGCTTCGGAAACGGCAAGATTTTTTGCGGTTTCACTTACGTCCAACTTCGCTTGCAGCGTTGCGATCAGCTGATCTTTCGCTGAAATTTCCGCTTCTTTTTTCGCAATGCCTGCGGTGTACTCTTTTTGCTCTTGTAAACGAATGAGTTCAAGTTCCTTTTCTTGCTTCGCTGCGAATTCTTTTTCCCTGCGTTCCATTTCTTTTGCAAATTCTTTGTCGCGGACTTGCTGTGCAATTTGATCATAGCCGGTTTCATCCACTTGAAAGATCTCACCGCATTTCGGGCATCTGATTTCCTGCATATCTCAACGCTCCTTCTGTATTTTTGTTAGATACCGTTGCTTTTGGGATCCCGATGCTTTCTTCGTTCAAATGTGGATATTGTGTTTTTCGGTTCATGGACTTTGCCGAAAAACATGCAGATCATGATCACTTTTTTAACACAGAAACGAATCTGCATTCTATCGGGAAAGCCCTGAAGTCTTGCTTCGCAAGAATCTCTGTGTACATTGTAGCACGTTTTTATGCATATTTCAACTGTTTTACGATCCTACGGTATCGTATTTTTTCGGATCGTTCCGTCGCTTTTTCAGAATCCTTCACAAAACTCTTGTAAGTATCTCTTTTTCATGATACAATGATCATGGTTTCGGTTTCATTTTCGATTTCTTAT
>CAYPIV010000102.1:0-4332 GCA_964410895.1 uncultured Ruminococcus sp.
AGTGGCACATGATCGCTTATTCGGTTCGGATCTCGTCGGATTTTGACGGTTGGAAACAGGGAAAATCCATGTATTTGGTTTCCAACTCCGAATTGCATTCGGAGTATGCAATCCCGTCCGCTTTTTCCGCATATACCCGATATTTATGATCCGGGAACCGACAAGAACCTTCGATTGCCTGCTGATATCCGCGCTCGAAAACGGAAATGGACCCTTTTCGGCGCTTGTACGACCGTGTCATCATTTCAGAAATGTTCAAGAAAGGAACGATTTTCGATGAAGCATATTTTTGTGATCAATCCTGCGGCAGGGGATAAAAACATTTATGAAAGCCTGTGTACAAAATTGCAAAAGGAGCATTCGGAATGTGAGATCTACCTGACGAAAGCTCCCGGAGATGCGACTTCCTATGTTCGGGACCGGTGCCGAAACGATTCCGAACGATTGCGGTTTTATGCTTGCGGCGGAGACGGTACGTTGAACGAAGTGGTCAACGGTGCCGTCGGATTTCCGCATGCTTCTGTCGGGTGTTACCCCTGCGGGTCCGGAAATGATTTTGTGAAGTATTACGGCGGGAAAAAATACTTTTTGGATCCGGATGCTCTGTTGGATGCGGAGGAACGGGAGATCGACCTGATCCGAGTCGGAGACCGTTACGCCGTGAACGCAACCCACTTCGGTTTTGATTCCGTGGTTGCGAAAACCGTCATGAACGTGCGCCGAAAAAAGATGGTCGGTGGAAAGAACGCCTATACGACCGGTGTTGTCGTCGGCTTGCTGACTGCCATGAAAAACCGTTGCCGCGTTTGGGTAGACGGGGAGTTGCTGAACCCCAAGGGCACGATCTTGCTTTGCACCATTGCCAACGGGCAATACGTTGGCGGCTCTTTTCGCTGCGCTCCGCGATCCTGTAACGAGGACGGTATGTTGGAAGTCTGTTTGGTACATCCGGTATCTCACGTCACGTTTATGCGTTTGATGAAAGATTATACCAACGGAACGCACTTGGAAAATCCGCATTTTGCCAAGCGGTTGGAATACCGCCGCGGAACGTCCGTTCGGATCGAGGCGCCGCAGGGATTTTTGTATTCTCTTGACGGCGAATTGATCGCGGAAAACGAATTTACGGTCGAAGTGGCTCCGAAAGCGATTCGGTTTGCCGTTCCGAACGGTGCCGTAGTTGCGGAACGCTGCGACAACGGTCCGCAGGATGCGGAAGAGTCGGTTCCCGCGGAATGTTCGGTGACTTGATGCGTAGGATCGATTCGGAAATGCAAAACTATCCAGGATATTTACAAAACGGACAGACCGTTTCGGAATTGGCTGAGCTGCGAAAGCAGCTTTCCGAAGATCCGGAAACGGTCCTGTCCGTTTGTTTTGATTCGCAACCGAACGCGGGAAAATCGATTCGGCTGTGTCGGATCATGGAAGCCGGACTTGCCGAATGCCATTCCCGGTTGCAAGAATCGGAATGCCGATTACGCCGTTGTATCGATCATATCCCGGCACCGAGCGGCTTTTTTCACGACGAGAAAATGTACCGAGCGGCGGTTCGGGCCGTTTCTTGTTTTCGCTCGCAGTCGGAACGTCTTTTGCGGGCGTTTCGATCGCAGATCCATTCTTTGACATTTACGGGAGACGAGTTGCGAAAAGAATATCATCGTTCGATCCGAAATCTGCGAAACTGCGAGTTGACGTTGGCGGCTGCCGAGAATTGCCCGCTGTCGGAAGAACGATCGAATGCCTTAAAAGAGGTTGTAAGTGATACGAAAAAAGCGCTTGCCTTTTTACAGTTGCTTTTGGAGGTTCGACAGGATTTTTCCGATGGTCTGCGACGGTTTTCCGAGTCCGCTTTAACGGCGTTTCATGTTCGTTTGAAACAGTATGCGGATCTGACCTACGGGGGCGAGCAATGTGATCTTGCTGCCTTGCGTACCCTGCTCGGAGAACTTTTGTACGCCTGCCAAAAAACGCAAACCGAGCTGTTGCGGCTGCGTACGGATCTTTCGGAACATTCGGTGCGTTTTTTGCACGATCGCATCCCCTGATTTTTTCTGTTTGCCGTTTTTTGCCGAGCACGGGAGAACCCCTTTGAAAAATGCGGAAAATCCCCGTTTTTGTTCGATAAAAAAATCAAAAAAATGCGATTTTACTATTGCATACCGCAAAAAAATATGATAAAATGAATGGGTAAAAATTGTTTTCGGAAAATATATTTCGGATGTTTTTGAAAAAATCGGAAGTGGGTTTTAAAGGAGGGCAACCGTGCGTTTACAAGCTTTGTTGACAGCCCAAGGCGGTTTGGGAACGGGAATTTCGAGTTTTGGCATAGCCGCAGTGATTGCGGCGCTTGTGTGTTTGCTCTGTACCGAGGTGATCTGTATCGGAGTTCTGATCCGAAAAATGATATCTGCCCGAAAAGCAGAACAGGAGAACGCGCAATTTCGCAAGCATTACGGAATCGCCTTGATCGGTCTTACGGCGGTTTCCAAACCGTCGTTTCTCGCCATCACGGTCTTAGCGTGGATGGCGGTGATCGGAGCCCTTGTTTTTGCCGTTCTTTTGGCGGTGTGTCGGATCAAGGGATATGATTTTGCCGTGGTCTTAAAGACGTCGGAACAGAATCCGAAAGAAGAACCGGCTGTTCCCACCGCTGCCGTGACCGCGGAACCGCAAGAACCGGCCGTGTCTGACGATGTTGAGCCTGCGGTCGTTGCGGCAGCCGTTTGCGAAGAAACACCGTTTGCCGTATTTGATGCCGAAGAAACTCCGACGGATTCGGAACCCGAAGAATACGAGGAACCGATCGCGGACGCAGATGCAACGGAGCTTCCTTTTGAAGATCCCGAGGAATCCGACGGGGCGGCTGTCTTTTCGGAAGAGGAGACTGTATCGGAAGAAGCGACCGAGGTTGCGGAAACCGAACCGAAGGAATCGGAAACAGCGGGTTCCGATTCGCCTGCCGCTACCGAAATTTTGCCGCCTGCGGCTCCCGTTGCGCCGAAAGAACTGTCATCCTCGCCGAAACCGCTTTCCGCATCCGATGGAACGCAGCCGTATAAAGTTGTCGAAAAAGTCGTAAAAGAGACGTACAAAGAGGTCGTAAAAGAAACCCCCGCGAATGTTGCGCCGAACGATTCGACCTCGGCTGCCGACGCGGTGTTCCATAAGCTTTCGGATCTGTTGGATCTGGAATTGCAACGTCGTAAGTTACAGGATCTCACGCAGGATTCCGAGGGGCCGATCGGACAGGCTCGGAAAGAAACGTCGGAAGAGGAAGATCCCGCTCTTGCCGCCGATGCGGAGGAGATCGAAGAAGAGGATATCGAGGATGAGGAAGATGCGGCTCTGGATGCCGACGATCCTCGGGACGAAGATGATGTGGACGAAGATTCCGACGGAGATCGGTTTACCGGCAACGAGCGGATCGTCGGTTTTGACGAGCAGACCGGATGTTATTTGGTTGCACATTACCGCAAGAGTTTTGAAGCAAAGCTGATTCAAGCGCGACCGCACATCAAAAAGTATTACAGCGAGATCAAAAATGCATTGCTTTCTTACAGCGAGACCAAGAGCCGTATCAGCTGGGCGTGCGAAACCTTTTCCAACGAGCGGCAACCGATCGTTCGTATCAATGCAAAGCCGCGTCTGTTGGAATTGTATCTTGCGTTGGACCCCGCAAGTTTGGAAGGAAGCGTTTACCGCGGAAAAGACGTCGGATCCAAGAAGAAATATGCGGACACCCCGTTCCTGTATAAGATCCGTACTCCCCGCAAATTCACATGGGCAATGGAGCTGATCCAACAGGTTTGCGAAGAACAGGGAATGTCTCCCATTGACATTGAGCATACGAATTATGCGGAGCAATATGCTTTTGATACGACCGAAGGATTGATCGCCCGCGGCTTGATCCGCGAATACATCCGTCAGGAAAAACCGGCTACCACATTTGAGTTGGATCCCGACCATGTTCCGGAAGTTCCCGTTGAGGATGCCAGCGTCATTCCCGCAAACGCAAATTTCTCGTGGGAATTCGACAACGACGCCATGGCGGAAAAGCCGCTTGCGGAAGAAGAATCGGCGGAAGAAATTCCGAGTGAGGATTCGGAACCGATCGCGGAAGAGGGTTCGGATAGGAACGAGGACAAAGAACCGGAGGTGCCTGCGGCTTCGGAGACGCGAGAGACCGCTTCGGAACCGTCGGTAACGGCAGCACCGTCTGCGCCCGTGTCGGAAACGTTCCGCGAGACCGTTAAAGTGACCGAGATGCATTATACCGAGCGGTATTATGCCGGACAAGATCCGGTTTACGAGCAGGTGATCTCCGTAGAT
>CAYPIV010000103.1:0-4142 GCA_964410895.1 uncultured Ruminococcus sp.
TGTTTATATTTGCTTCTTTGACGGATATGCTGGACGGAAAGATTGCAAGAAAGTATCATTTGATCACGGATTTCGGTAAATTTTTGGATCCGTTGGCAGATAAATTTATGGTGATCGGCGCGTTGCTTGTGATCCTGTACCGCACCAATACGGCATCCGAATCGGCGCCGCTGTTTTCCAATTTCTTTTTCTGGGCGGTCTTGATCGTGATTTTTCGCGAATTGGCGGTTACTTCCATGCGTCTTGTGGTATCCGGTTCCAGCGGGATCGTTGTTGCCGCGAATATGCTCGGAAAGATCAAGACCTGTACGCAGATCGCCTGCGTGATCTGCTGTATTGCGGAGCCCGTGATCTATCAAAGTGTTCCCGCGTGGAACGGTATGCTCGGTATTTTGCCGGTATCTTTGATTACAACATTGCTCATGACCGTATTTACGCTTTGGTCCGGGATCCACTATATCGTTACCTATTGGAAATATTTGGATCCGCAAAAATAAACAACGGCAGTCTCCCGTGTGCTTACCCTGCACGGGAGGCTGCTTTTCGATCGGCGCCGTTTTGTCCGCGAGCGGATCAGTTTCCGCATCGGCGGCGAAACTCGGAGGGGGAAAGTCCGGTTGCCTGTTTGATCAAGGCGGAAAAGAACTTGACGTCTCGGTATCCGACCAGCTCTGTGATCTCGGAAACGCTTTTTTTGGTATTGGAAAGCAGGCGGCATCCCTGCATTACGCGGTAATTTCGCAAATAGCGGACAAAGGAGATCCCCATATCGTCTTTGAATTTTTTACTGACGTACGCCATACTGTAATTCAAACGTTTGGAAATTTCTCCGAGGGTCAGCGGTTCCATGTAATGTTCGGAAATATATGCGGCGATCATACTGCCGAGACTTTCTCCCACCGCAGCCGTTTGCGCATCGTCCAGCTTTCGAATGGTCAGCAACAGAATTTCAATTAAGTAGCACCGCAGCATCTCCGTGTATCCCGCCTGTTCCGCGCAAAGTTCGGAATGCATCAGGCAAAGCAATTCGTAAATGCGATTGTCGGCATCGTGAAAGACCATATGCGCGGGGTTTTGCACCAATGCTTGCAGATGGAAATGCAACAGATAATGTTCCAAAAGAGCGCGCAAACTTTGCGTCCCCTTTAATACCGGATCCAACAGTTCCGGTAAAAACAGCAGATCCCAATTGGAGAACCCGTCCGCGCATTCGGAGCGATAGGAATGGCGGCTTCCGTAATCCACGATCAAATAGTCCCCTCTGCGTAACGTGGCGGCGTGACCGTCCAATGTGTGTTCGGCGCTTCCGCTGAACATGTAGGAGATCTCCAAATAAGGGTGCCCGTGCATGGAAACGGATTGCACGTGATCGTGTTTTAAGATCAAAACTTTGTTTTTTTGCAATTCCTGCCATTCGGAGACAGAAACGTTCCAATTCTGATTGCTTTGGCGATCCATTCCCAAAATCCTCGCTTTCTTATCTTGAAAAAACCTTAAAAATGTCCCCTGACGACCTTAAAAATGTCGGTTGATTTATTATACCACAAATGCTATACTGAAAGCAAGCGATTTTCCTTATTTTATTTTGTTACTTCTATAGAAAGAAAGGATCTTTGTATGAAACAACACCCCAAATGGATTGCTTCTCCCGTCCCCGCAGGGGAAGCCGTATTGACTTTTTGCCGTGATTTTTCTCTTTCCGGAAAATTGAAAAAAGCAACGGTAAGTTTGACCGCCTACGGCGTATACGCACTGTTTTTGAACGGTTGCCGCGTGGGAGATGCGGTGTTGGCTCCCGGGTGGACACAGTATGACAAACGGATCCAATATCAGACATACGATATTACCGAATCCGTGCGGGAATGCAACCGGATCGAGGTCGGAATCGGCTCCGGATGGGCATTCGGTACGCTTTTGCACCGCGAAAGCATTTCGAACGGGCATCGGTTTTGGGGAAAGATCCGATTGCAGTACGCGGACGGTATGGCAGAAGAGATCCTCAGCGATGAAAGTTGGGAAGTTTGTACCAACGAGGTTACCTTTGCCGATCTCTACAACGGAGAGACCGTTGATAAGACCGCAAAGATCAAAAAACTCGGAAATGCGGTCTTGTCCGATACGGTTTGGCATACGGTCAAACAGGTTGGGGAACGGATCGTGGAAAACGAACGGTTGGCGCCGACGGCGATCTTCCGTACTCCGAAAGGGGAACTTGTGATCGATTTCGGTCAAAACCTTTCCGGATACGTAGAGATCCGAGCTCGGGGAAACTGCGGGGACCGTATTGTGTTGCACCACGCGGAAGTATTGGACCGCGACGGCAATTTTTACACGGACAACCTGCGCTCTGCGGAAAACAAAGTGACCTATATTCTCAGCGGCGGCGAGGATATCTTAAAACCGACTTACACATTTCAGGGATTTCGTTACGTTCGGTTGACCGAATTCCCATTTGCGGAACCGGATCCGTCTGCATTCCGTGCAATTGCCGTACACTCCGAATTGAAACGCACGGGAAGTTTTGTTTGCGGAAACGAAAAGATCAACCAATTGTATCACAATATCATTTGGGGACAAAAAAGCAATTATTTGGATGTTCCCACGGACTGCCCGCAACGGGATGAACGCTTGGGATGGACGGGAGATGCGCAGGTATTCTGCCGAACTGCTGCGATCAATTTCGATGTTGAACGCTTTTTTATCAAATGGGTGCAGGACATTGCGTTGTCGCAACACGAAACGGGTTTGATCTCGGACATTGTACCCTTTGTCTCTACTTGGACAGATCCAAAAACGGGGTTGCCGGTGGGAGGACGTACCGGTTGGGCGGACGTTGCCTGCATTGTCCCGTGGCAGATGTATTTGGCTTACGGGAACCGAAAAGTCCTCCGGTCCCAATTTTCGATGATGAAAAATTGGATCCGCTATATGCGAAATTTCGGAGACGGGGAAGCGCTGTTTCTCGGATCTTGGCATTACGGCGATTGGCTGGCAATGGACGGGAATCCGGATCAGTGTTTCGGAGCAACTCCGACGGATTTTATTGCGTGTGCGTTCTATGCGTATTCGCTGTCTCTGACGATAAAGGCGGGAAAAGTATTGGGCGAAGACGTGCGGGAATATGAAGATCTGTATACCAAAGTGCGCAACGCTTTTCGTGCACGGTATTTGGTAAACGGGGAACTGCGGTTGCTGCCCAATATCGTTCCGGACGAGAACGATCCGCCGCTTCCGAAAGAAACGCAAACGGCATACGCTCTGATTTTGTATTTCGGGCTTTCCGAGGGAGCGGAAACTCCGTACTTTGCGTCAAAATTGGCAAATATGATCCGCGCCAACGGAAATCGTATGACGACGGGATTTTTGGGAACCCCGTATCTTTTGCACGTGCTTTCGCAAAACGGTTATACCGAATTGGCATACAAGTTGTTGATGCAGGAGGAAACGCCTTCTTGGCTGTATTCCGTAAATCACGGCGCTACCACCATGTGGGAACATTGGAACAGCATTCGGGAGGACGGTTCCTTTTGGAGCGATTCCATGAATTCCTTTAATCACTATGCTTACGGTGCCGTGTACGATTGGATCTTCGGCGTTGCGATCGGAATTCAGCCGATGGAACATGCTCCCGCGTATCGGGAATTTTCATTGGAACCGCATCCGCATCCGTGCCTCGGGTTTGCGGACGCTTCGATCCAAAGCCGCAACGGAAAGATCCGTTCACATTGGTATTACAAGGGCGATACCGTATTTTACGAATTTGAGATCCCGCAGGGCACGGTTGCACATTTGCGCCTGCCTTCCGGTTTCAGCACATCACTGCCGGGAGGAATCTACCATTTTTCGGATTCCGGAATTCTTCAAGACGAAGTGCGCTCCTGATCTGTTGCAACCTGTAACGACTCCCCGAAAACAATTCGGGGAGTTTGAACGTTTTTGATATCGCTTTCGAATTTTCTTGATTTGTATTTTTTTCAGAACGGCAATTCGGCACGGATCTTGATTTGCTGTTTTTCGGAAAAAACGATTTCCGAATTTTCCGGCTTCGAAAAAATCTGTATTTTTTTATAAAAAGGGTTGCAAAACGAAAAAAAGTGTGATATACTACTGAATAGTAGAGTATATGTGAGCTTGGGAGTGGG
>CAYPIV010000104.1:0-4121 GCA_964410895.1 uncultured Ruminococcus sp.
CCTGCCTTTACGGTATCTATTATACCATAATTGCAGGTGTCCGTCAATACGACTTGCTTTTGTCGACAGTCTGCCCATCCCGATACGGGATGGGATTTGTTTGCTGTTGCGATTTCGATAGGGAAAACGCGTTTTTGTTCGAAAGATCGGGTTTTTCGTTTGCATTCGGGCATGCCTCAAAGCAACACCGGAATGCTGAACAGTACCTCCCGCAGCCGCGCATAGATCGGAAAAGCGTCCCGCAACGGAAGCGGGTTGGAGCCTTTGCCGCATTCGATCGTAAAAGAGGGAAGATCCAATTTGCGAATGCACCAATCCGTCAGCCCGCCGTAAGAAGCGAGTCCTTCCGCTTTTCCCAACCGATATCCGGAAAGCATTGCCATGCGTTGCGCCAAGACCGCGCTGCCGTTCGGAAGCGTTTCTCCGCTTCGATAAAAAATTTCTTCCCCCTGTGTGTGAAAGGTCAACACCGCGCGCAAATTCCGAAATCGGATGAAATTACAAAGTTGAGTCACTTCCGGTTCGGATTCGGGAGCGGTCCCGCTGTAACGGGTGGGGGCACCTTGCGGGATCCTGTTTTCCGCTTCCAATCGTTTGTATTCGGAAAATCCGGCATCGTAATTGTGATTGAGATCTACCCCGCGTGCGTTTGCCTGCCAATGGGAAAAATCCGTGCTCCCTCCGTTCATCGTAAGCAACCGATCATAAAAAGGGTTGTCTGTTTCCAATCCGTGAATTTGGTACTGTATCCCATCCGGATTGAGCATCGGAATCACGTACAGGGTATGCGTTTCCAACAATTGCAAGAGCGAAATATGGTAAACGGAACATTTTTGGCGTACCTGTTCGCAAAAATCATTGACAAAGCGAACCAAAACAAGGGAAGTGATCCACTCCATTCCGTGATGTGCACCCACATACAGGAGTTCGCGTTTTCCGCTTCCCAAGGTGAGTAACGGGATGGTTCTGCCGAAAATGGAACATCCGATCGAACCGACTTTCAAAAAAGGGTAGCGTTCCGACAGCTTGAAGAGGGAAACGGTGAGTTGTTCGTGGTCGAACGGTATCGCATCATTGATCAACCGTGTTTCATGGATAGATTGCATTTCGGTTCCTCCGTTTGGATTTTCTGATCATTTTTTTGAACATAGTCTTTTTTACAGATTATGCGTAAACGGAGAAAATATTTACAATTAGAGGCGGAAATTTTGGGAAAAGTGTGTTATAATAGACTCGTTACACGATAAACCGATTCAAAATGATAGATCGCGAGGGACCGTTCCATGGTGTTGTTTGAAAAATATCGAAAAAAACACATTTTGCGGACATGTGCCGCTGCCTTAGTTGCCATTGCCTGCGTACAGGCAGTGCTGTTGAACCCGCTGTACTTATGGATCTCCAGCGATACCTTGCTTGCAAACGGGGTGATCCTGTCTGTTCTTGATCTGCTGATCGCGTTTTGCAACTTGCTTTTTTATTGGATCGGATTGGCGTATCTTCTGTTTTGTCTGATCCGCTTTCGAAAAAATACCGTGCTTGCGCAATTTGCCGTTTATGCGTCCGTAACAATCATGCGGTACGCTTTGGAATTGCTGTCAGGATATCTTATGTTGGGATTTCCGACGCAAAGCGATCTTTTAACGGACCTTTTCTATTTGGGAATCGATGTTTTGTTGGATCTGATCATTTGGGGAATTGCATTTTTGATCGCGATCCTTTCCTTACACCGCAGCTTGAAACGGGAAGAGAACGAACGGAGCACACGGTTTGCAACCGATCTTCCGTTTGAAAAGCTTTTGGATTGGAAGCAAAATCCCGTATTGCGGACCGTTGCGTTCATGGCTTTGATTCCCGGAGGAATGCAGATCCTTTATCGGATCCGATGGGATCTTTATTTGGGAGCGCCTGCCGATGCGGTGGATCTGTTTTGGATGGTGCTTTATTATTGTTCCGATCTGTTGACCATGGTGATCGGCTATTTTGTGCTGTTTTTGATGCTGAACCGATTTGCTTTTTCCGAGCTTCGTTCTTTCCGTCTCTATTCGCAAAACGAAAATACGAGTGTGCAAGATTCCGATGTTGCTCAAAACGAGTAAAAAGGTCCCGTAAACAATGCCTGTTTGGGTTCGTGACGACAGACGTTTGAACCTTTTGAAAAACGATCATACAATTTCGGCAGATTCCGCGCGGCAGATCCCGTCGGGATCTGCTTTTTGCTCGAATTTATTGAAATTTGACAGTTTCTGCATTTCGTTTTGTGCAAGGATACGATTTTGTGCTTACATACTTGACAATACAATCACATGATGATATAATGGTATCAAGCAATAAGGAAACAGCCGAGCAAAATGCAAAACCGTGCGGAGCCGAGAGCCGAAGTGCGAATTCATTTTTAGGAGGAAGATCGTATGACTGTTGTTTGGATCGGATTGGGGATCGTTTTTTTGCTGGCGCTGTTTTTCGGATGCGGGTATCTTAAGGCTCCGCCGGATACCGCCTACATCATTTCCGGTCTCGGAAAGAAACGGATCTTGATCGGAAAAGCCGGCTGGAGAATGCCGTTTTTCGAACGGGTAGACAGACTGTCGCTCGGCGTGATGCAGGTGGACGTAAAAACGAGCGAGGCGGTTCCCACCAATGAATTTATCAACGTTACGGTAGACGGAGTTGCCAATATCAAGATCTCCTCGAATCCGGAACTGCTCAAACGTGCCGCCGAAGCTTTGCTCGGAAAAAATCGGCAGGAGCTCATTGCCTTGGTGACGCAGGTTTTGGAAGGCAATATGCGTGAGATCGTCGGTTCGGTCGGATTGAAAGAAATGGTCCAAGACCGTCAGGGAGTTGCCAAAAAGATCACCGAAAATGTCGTTCCGGATATGGAAAAGCTCGGAATCGAAGTGGTAAACTTCAATATTCAGAATTTTAAGGACGCTGCGGGAACCATTGAAAATATGGGAATCGACAACGTGGAACAGATCCGAAAGAATGCCCAGATCGCAAAGGCAAATGCCCAGCGTGATATTGCGATCGCCACTGCCAATGCCCAGCAGGAAGCCAATGCCGTAAAAGTGGAAGCGGATAAAAAAATCGCGGAGCAAAACGCGGAATTGGCAGTACAACAAGCGGATATGAAAGTTCGTGCCGATACAAAAAAAGCGGAAGCGGACGCGGCATATTCGATCCAAGAAGAAACGCAGCGTAAGATCATTGAAATCGCCAAGACCAATGCCGATATTGCACGGCGCGAAAAGGAAGCGGAGCTTAAAGAAAAGGAGATCGCCATCAAGGAGAAAGAGCTGGATGCCGAGATCAAAAAACAGGCGGATGCGTTAAAATACCGTTCCGAAAAAGAAGCGGAGGCGGAGCTGATCCGGCGCCAAAAAGAAGCGGATGCGCGCCAATATGAGGCAATCAAAGCGGCGGAAGCCAAAAAAGCGGAGGCAGAAGCGCTTCGTTACTCGATGGAACAGGAAGCGGAGGGAATTCGTGTCAGAGGACTTGCGGAAGCCGAAGCAATCGAAAAAAAGGCGGAAGCACAGAAAAAAATGGGAGAAGCCTCCGTTTTGGAAATGTATTTGACCGCATTGCCGGAAGTGGTTAAAAATGCGGCAAGTCCGTTGGCGCAAACCGAAAAGATCGTGATGTACGGTGACGGAAATTCTACCAAACTTGTTCGCGATGTCATGAACAGCACCGATCAGGTGATGCAGGGGTTAAAGGAATCGACCGGTATCGACATCGGCAGCGTTTTAGCGGGTTTTGTCGGCGGGAAAGCCGCACAAACGACGCAGCAGTTCTCTCAGGATCCAACCTCCGAGGAATGATCGACCGGATCCGACCGATGGGCACATTCTGACCCGTTGCGGGTCGATTTCGGCTGCACCGAGATCCGTCGGTGCAGCCACTTTGGAAGAAAATGCCGCATTTGATCCAACAAAATTACAAAAGCGGAAAATATTCTGAAAAAAAGGCTTGCAAAATGCAAAAACATGTGATATAATAAAAACGTTGTGAGACAGATCTGCGAAAGTCGGTTACGGTTGGTCGGATTCTGTTTCCAAATCCAATTCGGAGAGGTATCGAAGTGGTCATAACGGGGCTGACTCGAAATCAGTTTGCGA
>CAYPIV010000105.1:0-4119 GCA_964410895.1 uncultured Ruminococcus sp.
TCAACGGTATAAACCGTGTGGTCCCGTTGCAATCCGGAAAAGATCTCCTCGGGATATGCGGTAGCTCCGGTCACAACGGTCATCGGATCGATCCGACAGTCATTTACCACCAAGACGCCGTCCTTTTTTAAATAGTGTGCATACCGCAGTGCTTCCAAGCGTTCAAATGCCAAAATGACATCTGCATCCCCCTCTTCCACCACGGGCTCATACACCGCATCGCCGAAACGAACAAACGTAACGACGCTTCCGCCACGCTGTGCCATACCGTGAACTTCCGAGATCTTGACCTCATATCCCTCCGCGAGAGCCGCTTTTCCGATCACGCGGCTGGTCAAAAGCGTCCCCTGACCGCCAACGCCTACAATCATTATGTTCTTTATCATTTTTTTCTCTCCGTCATTTTGATGGCATCAAATTTGCAGAAGCTTCGACATAAGCCGCAACCGTTACACATGGTTTCATCGATCTTCATAGTCCCGTCTGCCTGTTTGGTCAATGCAGGGCATCCGATCTTTAAGCACGCGCCGCATTTTTTGCACAGATCGCTTTGCGCAATGCAGAACTGCGGGAACTGTTGTCCTTTGAGCAAAGCACAGGGAGCCTTTGCAATAATGACAGTCAAAACATCTCCCGCAACACTGTCACGGATCGCCTGCTCCATGCGCGGAACGTCAAACGCGGGAATTTCCAACACATTCGGTACCCCGACCGAACGGCACAGATCCGCAAGGTCGATCGCATAGGTATCTTCCCCTTGCAATGTTTTTCCGGTGGCGGCATGATCCTGATGCCCTGTCATTCCGGTGGTTCGGTTATCCAAGATCAATACCGTTGCAGTGGAACGGTTATACACCAAATTGATCAACGAATTGATGCCGGTATGTAAAAAGGTGGAATCTCCGATCACGGCAACCCAATTTTTGATAAATTCTTTTCCGCGCGCTTTCTCCATGCCGTGCAGAATGGATATCCCCGATCCCATACAAACCGTGGTATCGATCACGTTTAACGGTGCCACGGCTCCCAATGTATAACAACCGATATCTCCCGCCGCATGCAACTTCAGCTTTTGCAGAACGGAAAAAACGCTTCTGTGAGGACATCCCGGGCACAAAATCGGAGGACGTGCAGGAACCGTTTCTTTCGAAAATACCGCTGCGTCTTTTCCGTACAGAACACGGCGCAAAAGATTGGCGCTGTATTCTCCCTGTTTGGTAAACAGCTCTTTTCCCTTGACGGAAATTCCGAATCCTTTTACCTGTTCCTCGATCACGGGTTCCAATTCTTCAAAAATGTATACCTCTTCCACCTGTTTTGCAAATTGCTCGATCAATCGGCGCGGCAGAGGATTCACCATTCCCAATTTCAGCACGCTTGCCTGCGGGCAAACTTCCTTTACGTACTGATATGCGATTCCGGAGGTAATGAAACCGATTTTTCGATCTCCCATTTCCACACGGTTGATCGGAAGTGAGGACGCATCTTCGGCAAGGCGCCGTTCCCGCGCTTCCACCGCAACGTGCCTGCCGACGGCAGATGCGGGCATCATCACGTATTTCCCGACATTTCGGGTATATTCCCGATCGGGGATCTCTTCTCTTTCACCGAGAGTTACCGCACTTTGCGAATGTGCCAACTTCGTGGTTGTACGGAGAATGACGGGCGTATCGTACGTTTCGCTGAGCCAATAGGCATACTTAACGAAATTTTTGGCTTCTTCGGAGTCCGACGGTTCCAACACGGGAACGTGTGCGCTTCTGGCGATCATACGCGTATCCTGTTCATTTTGTGAACTTGCCAACCCGGGATCGTCCGCAACCACGATCACAGACCCGCCCCCGACTCCCGTGTAAGCAAACGTGTACAGCGGATCGCTTGCCACATTCAATCCGACATGCTTCATACAAGCAAGGCTGCGCACTCCCGAAACAGAGGCACCGATCGCCACTTCCAAAGCAACTTTTTCGTTGGGTGCCCACTCGGTATACACTTCCCGATATTTTGCAAGAGATTCGCTGATCTCCGTGCTGGGGGTACCGGGATATGCGGACGACACCTTTACTCCGGCTTCGTATGCTCCCCGCGCAATTGCCTCGTTTCCGAGCATCATCGTCTTTTCATTCATCATTTTTGCTCCTCACTGTTTTCTGAGATCCCGAACCCGCTTTGCTTTTCCCTCGAACCGTTGCAACGTATTCGGCGATTTCAACTGAATTTTCGCTTCCAATCCCAAAACGACCTTTAGCCGATTTTTAACAGCATCCGAAAGCCGTTCCAATTCCGCAAAAGAATCGGTAGACCGTGCCAACTCCACCTGCACCGTCAACTTATCCAAATATCCTTCCCGTTCCACCACGATCTCGTAATGCGGACCAAGCTCGTCAAAGCCGAGGATCACTTCCTCGATCTGGCTCGGGAACACGTTGACCCCGCGGATCTTCAACATATCGTCACTGCGACCCGACAGATTTTCCATGCGGCAAAAAGTTCTTCCGCATCGGCACGGCTCATACAGCAAACGGGTGATATCTTTGGTGCGATACCGGATCAGGGGAAGACCTTCTTTTTTGATGCAGGTAATGACAAGTTCTCCGCGTTCTCCGATTGGCAAAACCTCTCCCGTCTCCGGTTGGATGATTTCCGGAATAAAGAAATCCTCATTGATGTGCATTCCGTTTTGAAACTCACATTCACCCGAGACCCCCGGTCCCATCAATTCACTCATACCGTAATTGGAAGTGATGTGCAGATCCTCCCCCCATGCTTTCCGCATTTCTTCCCGCATGGCGTCGGTCAAAAGTTCACTGCCGACCAAACCGATCTTGACTTGCAGATCCGTTTTGGGATCGATCCCCATTTCCTTGGCAACTTCAGCCAAACGCAACGCATACGACGGCGTTGCAACCAATAACGTTGTTCCGAAATCTTTCATATAGAGGATCTGCTTTTGCGAATTTCCGGTAGACGACGGAACGATCGTTGCACCGATATTTTCCAATCCGTAATGCAATCCGAGCGCACCGGTGAACATGCCGTACCCGAAGCAGATCTGCGCGATATCTTTGGATGACGCACCTCCCATGCACGCAATGCGGGAAACGCACTCGGTCCATGTTCTCAGATCTTCTGCCGTATATCCGACGACCGTCGGCTTTCCGGTGGTACCGCTGGAAGCATGGATCCGCACCAGCTCCTCTTTTCCCACGGCAAACAACCCAAACGGATAGTGGTCCCGCAGATCCTGCTTGGTAACAAAAGGAAGTTTGGAGAGGTCCGAAAGCGTTTGAATATCTTTCGGCAAAACACCTGCGGCATCCATTTTGGAACGGTATGCAGGCACTTTTTCGTAAACACGCGCTACGGTTTCCCGCAAACGTTTCAGTTGGATCTGTTCAATTTCCGTACGTGACAAGGTTTCTTCTTTCGACCAAATCATACCATTTCCTTTCCCGATCATCGATCTGTTGTCTCCCCGAACGTGCAACTTTCCTTTTGATCCGCATTTTTGAAAAAACAGGTCAAAAAAAGCAACCGTCGAATCACGGTCCGCGCCAAAACGGGATCATGACAGCAACAGAATAATAATAGTACCATTATAATAAAAATGCCGACTTTTGTCAAGTAGGAATATATCAAAAAAGAAGATTTTGTGCAGTATCATGAAAGTCGGAGATCCGTTTCGAAAACCGATGGATGCCGGATCCTCACGCACCGCAAGTTTTCCTTCCATTTTTGCGGATACAATTGACTTTTCGGAAAATTCATGGTATAATAACCGCAGTAAAGTCTTGCATTCGCAAGCCTTTGGACTTCGCAAGCTCCGTCCATACGCGCACCGCGCGTCTGTGGCTTTGACGGCTTTGCAAAAATGTCCGTGCAAGCACACATTTTGCTTTACAGCAACAAAAAACAGCAAGTTTTCGGGGCTTGACCCGACACGGAAAGGAAGTGACGGAATGGTTCGCATCACACAGGTATTGCCGCACAGTCCGGCATATGCCGCCGGGATTCATACAAACGATCTTTTGATTTCCGTGAACGGGCACGAGATCCGTGACGTGTTGGATTACCGATTCTATTTGACCGACACCGATATCCGCTTGGAATTGGTGCGAG
>CAYPIV010000106.1:0-4109 GCA_964410895.1 uncultured Ruminococcus sp.
CATTGTTTTTGCCTCCTTATCAGATTTCGCTTGTCTGCGGTGCCCATTATATATAAGGTAAGAAGCATCCGCAGACACTCGTTTTGCAAGGCAGGCTCTTTCAACAACACTGTTCCGTGCGTTTCTTGCCGCTCCTTAAAAAACGCGGACTTTGCCGAAACATCAGCATCTGAATGGCAAATTCCGATTCTTTGAAAACTGCAAGTCGCCCCAAAAACAGGGTTGAAAAACACCTTTCGCCCGGTTTCAACGGACATACTCCACGAAAATTCCCCGCAAAAGCGTCCCTTTGCGGCAACCTTTCGCTTCAACGCATATCAAGCTTTCATATTATATCACATTCTTTTCCAAAAATCAATACCTTGCATTTGTTTATTTTACAGATTTTTAACTTTTTTTCTTTTCGGAATTCGGCATTTTGCACATTTTTGTGTTGAGGAATCCGAAAATCGAACAAATTCGGAGAAAAAGTAAACATCGTCCCCATATTTTTCATACTTTTTTATTTTCGACTTCCCTGTTCATACCAAAAGTTCCGATTTTTCCAAATCCGCTCCGAGCAAAATGTACATTTGACTCAAATCCGATATTTTTCCGAAACATTCCAGTTCGAAACACTCTGTTAACATTTTTGTTATATAATCAAATGGTAGAATGGGATCGTTCAATGAGAAACCGTAATGATGTCGATTCCTCTCGTACGCAGGTTTTGAAGTTCTCGGCATCGTATTTTACAGAACGCTCATCGGCTCGAACGTAAGATTCCGATCGGTGCGCTCCGTGCGACTTGCATGCCAGAAAATCAAAGCACGGAAACAGCATCCGCAAACTGCGGCAGTTTGCGGACCGATCATTCTCAATCAGCTCAAAGCAATACATGTAAAAGGATAAAAACATGAAACAACATTCTTTCGGATTCAAACTTTTCTGGAGCGGATTTGCCGCTCTGGTGCTATGTGCGCTTGCCTGCAACGGGCTTGCCGTGTGGAAAGAGTACGACCCCAACGCAAACTATTATCTGTCCACGGCACAGTTTCCGTTGATTGCCTGCATTTGCGCAGGGGGTGCACTGATCTGTGGGATCGCAGCCGTGTGTTTTACAAGATCCGAAAGCCTTTCCGAAAACATTTTTCCCGAAAGATACCGTTTTCCGTGGATCGCGATCGGTTTTTTCGGGTCAGCTTTGCTCCTTTCGGTGAACCACGTTTCCGCGATCGGTCTTTTTGCCGTCCCGTTTTTGATCATTGCGGGTTTGTACGCGGTTTTGGTAGAACACCCGAAGTGGCGGAAGCCGAACGGATGGGGCACCGCATTGGGTTTTTCCACCGTGATCGGCTCCATTTTACTCAATGCGTACTACTACTTTGATTTCACCTTGGAAATGAACGCCCCCGTGAAGATACAGGTTCAGCTTGGATTGTTGATGCTGATGCTATGCGCCACGGGAGAGTTGCGATACCTGCTCGGCATCGCAAAGCCGAAATTGTATCTGATACTGAGCGTCGGCGGCATCACCGCTTCCGCCGTCACCGCTGTTCCCTTGACCGGTTTATACATTACGGGACGGTTTACGCGCCCGGACTATCTTGCGGGGATCTTGCTCTTGTTGACCTTTGCAGTATCGCAATCCCTGCGTTTGCTTTATTTGTTGCAAGGCCACGGCAAACCGAATCAGGAGACCGATAGCGCCCCCACCGCGCCGAAACTTTCGGGATCGGCGCGCGAAGAATCGGAGCCATGCTCTTCGGCGCGGTCCGAATATTCGGATGAAAACAACGGAAAGGACACCACTGATCCATGAATGCCAATACTCGAATCCAATGGCTGCATAAAAAGATCTCCCAAGGCAGTTATCCGAATGCTCACCGCTTGGCGGAACGGTTCTCAATCTCACATCGGCAAGCGCAGAGAGACATTGACCACCTGCGAAAAAAACTCAATGCACCGCTTGCATACGATTGTCAACGCAAAGGGTTCTACTATTCCGATGCGTTTACCCTGCCGATCCTTTTGAGTTCCGATAACGACGAATCCTACATCCCGGAAATTTTTGACGTTCAAACCAGACAGGAGCTTGCGGCAGAACAATCCATCATTCAAATGCAGATTCCCTATTCCGCAACCGTTGAGATCAAGAACAAACTCACCGCTTTGGAATTGTCCAAGTATACAGTCGAACGGCAACCGCACGACCGGTATGTTTGCGAATTTCACAGCATTGAAAAATTCATCGGGCTTTTGCTTTCCATGGATTCGGATTTCAAATTGATCGAACCGGCATGGTTGCGGGAAAAAGTTCTTTCCGGTGCTCGTCGGGTATTAAAAAATCATGCGGATGAAACCTCTTTTTCGGAATGTGAAGATCCGGACTCGGAGCGACTTTAAACAAAGCTTCCGAAACATCTTCAAAGGAAGAAAACAGGAGTGTTCTGCACGGTGCACCTCCAAAATCATCGGTACGATCGGAAAGTCCTTCAAAGGTCTTCCGATCGCATTTCCGTACGCAGACAGTGCGGTTTGACAATAAACGCTCCCCCGATGGATCTCTTCCCATTTTCACTTTCCGCAAGATCCCATCCTCTCAAAACCAGCCATCACCTCAGCAAGGAGACAGATTATGAAATCCAAAATCAGCGAACAGGCACGAAATGCCCTTTTCATCGGCAGCCTGTGCTCGGTTGCTTATCTTTCGGTCTATATTGTTCGAAACGTATTGAGCGCAGTCACCCCGCAAATAACAGATGCGGGGATCTACACAGAAGAGTTTATCGGCACCATGTCCTCCCTGTTTTTCATTGCATATGGAATCGGACAGTTGATCAACGGAATGATCGGTGACAAGATCAAGGCAAAATATATGATCAGCGTAGGATTGTTGCTTGCGGGAATTTCCAACCTGCTGTTTCCCGTTCTGGCACAATTCCCGTATGCGAATCTTGTTGCATACGGAATAACCGGTTTTTTCTTATCCATGATATACGGTCCGATGACCAAGCTTGTATCGGAAAATACAACTCCGCTCCATGCGGTCAGATGCAGTTTAGGCTATACACTCGCATCTCTGCTCGGTTCCCCGATCGCCGGATTGTTGGCAGCCACCCTCGCATGGAGATCGGTATTCACCGTCAGCAGCTCGGCATTGATCATAATGGCGATCCTGTGTTTGACACTGTTCACCTTGTTCGAGAAAAGAAAAATTGTACAATACGGACGTTTTCAAGCAACCAAAAGCGACACTTTCGGAATCAAACAACTTTTGGATCGCCACATTGTAAAATTTTCCATCATTGCCATACTGACCGGCATCGTCCGTACATCCGTTGTGTTTTGGCTCCCGACCTATTTCAACCAATACCTCGGATTTTCGCCGAATGACTCTGCTTATATCTTCACCATAGCCACCTTGGTGATCGCTTCCTCCGCATTTATTGCCGTATTTCTCTGTGAACGGTTACATAACGATATGCACAAAACCGTTTTGATCCTGTTTATCGGTTCCGCGATATCCTTTGCACTCTCCTATTTGATCTACGTTCCGTTATTTAACATCGTATGTATGATCCTTGCCGTTTTATGTGCCAACGGTGCGTCGGCAATTCTTTGGAGCATTTATTGTCCGAGCTTGCGGGATACCGGGATCGTATCCTCCGTCACCGGGTTTCTCGATTTTCTCAGTTACATCGGCGCCGCGATCGCAAACTATGCTTTTGCCAATTTGGTAGGAGCGGTCGGTTGGAAAAATCTGCTTCTTATTTGGTTCGGACTAATGACACTCGGAGCGGTCATTTGTCTGCCGATCCGGCGCAGACGCAATCCCCAAACACCGGTTTCGCAAAAAACAGAGCATCTGTAAAAAACGTCTCATGCCAAATTCGGGAACGGACGTTTCGGAAAGACCGTGCCCTGATTTTCAAGGGCTGCGGGCACCGTTTCGGGAGAGCCGAACCGAAAACATCCGATTTCCCGCATTTTCGGAAAAAAGAAAACTTTTTTAGAAAAAGGGGTTGACAAATTGCCAAAGCCATGGTATAATACTACTGTTCCGAAGCGAACACGGTTCGCTGGTGTGGCTCAATGGCAGAGCAGCTGATTTGTAATCAGCAGGTTGT
>CAYPIV010000107.1:0-4094 GCA_964410895.1 uncultured Ruminococcus sp.
ATTTTCTGTCCTCCTTCGGTTTTTCCACCACCGCAACCATTGCTACAACCGCGAAAGATTCGCGGCACCGCCGCAACCTCGGTCGGGTGTGTGTATTCTGAATTTTGCGCCGATGACCGATGGGAATATCAGCCCCGGCACAATTGAAGTTATTGTACCATACAACCGTCTTAAATTCAAGTATCTCGGTTGCTTGTTCACATTTTTTTTACATTTTACGGATCAATCGGACATCAAAAGCGGGCTTACTCTCAGGAAAACCATCCTCTTTTTCGGCGCTGACGTCCGCAACTGCAACAGGAAAGTTCCTGCGGTGAAAGCCTGACCAATACCGTGTCTTCGCCAAAACACTCAATGCAGTTCCAAGGAATGACCAGATCTTCTCCTTTCCCCATTCCCAAAAATCCCTCGCTTCCCGCAATGACCAACGCAAGGATCCGCGCATCGTCCTTATCAAATTCAAAATCGGTCGCACAGCCGAGACGTGCGCCGTCGCACAAATTAATGATCTCCAATTTTCGCAAATCCGCCGTACTGCACCGTTTCATTGCCAATTCCCTCTTTCCGCTTGCCGTTTTTGGGGATCCGGTCCCCATCCCCGTTATCAAGCAATTACAGTATATGCTCGTTTTTGTCGGTTCGATGAGAAAAGTGCTTCACAAAAAAGCGGATACCGTAAAACAGGAGCGGCATCAGCGGTACGGAACAAAGCGTAAGTAAGCTCCATCCGCCCAATCCGGTAACGGATGCGACGGGGGAAAACAAGACCGAACTTCCGATCAGCAGGATCACTGCCGCAAAATAGCACCGGACCGGTCTCCAGCCGCGATGCAAAAGCGGGATTCGTTGCCGAACGGATCGTTCGGCAAACAGGATCAATTGCAACAGAAGATAAGATGCGAATAGGAACGAGGACGCCGCTTCCTCGGAAAGCAAATCGAAACAGTGCAACAAAAAGCAATAAAAAACACTGCCGAACGTTGCCCCGAGCAACGGGATCCAAAGCGTCTTTTCGGTAATCGTTTTTTCGATTGCCGCCGCATCGAAGGAGATCCATTTTCTGAGATCGCTTTGTGGGATCGGAACATTGAGAACGGTAAGGAGGAACATCATCGGCAACAGCAAATCTCCCATCAGGATCTGAAACGCATTCATCCTGCCGATGCCGCCGAAACAAACGGAAAACGCGGTCAAAAAGACGCATAAACACTGCGAAGTCATCAGCGCGGGAAGCAACAAAAAGCGCATCCGCACGCGCGCCGCGCGGCTGTCGGAAATTGCCATTGACAAAGAAAGCAGACCCCCGCCAAAGCGGTTTGCGCGTTCCACCAAAACGTCGGAAGAACGGCGGATCGATTGGGAACATCGGTTGCTTTCCGCGCATCCGTCCTCCGAAGCGTCTTCTAAGATCCCGGCTTCCAAGAATCGGGAATGATATTCGGTATCGTCGCATGCCACAGACAAAGTTGCATGCTGCAACAAAACCTCATCCCCTGCGGCAAGCCCCATGACCGCAACGCGCGACCCTTTCGTGCGCAGATCCCGCAAAAGATTCAGGATCTCTTTTTCGGAAAAACCGACCAAAACGCGAAACCGTGCAAAACACTCTTCCGCCGATCGCCCCAACTGCACACATTCGCTCTTGCAAACGGCATGGTCCCACAGTCCGATGGATTGCAACTCCAATTTTGTACGCGCATCTTCCTGCCGGAAGAAAAACGTGGTCCGCACTCCGCACTGTTTCAGTTCTTCGACTACGGACGGCAATGTTTTTTGCAACTGTTCTCGGATTGCCAAAGCACCGAGAAGGATCTTTCGCCCGTTGGAATCCCGTACCGCGGTCACCACACGACAGCCGACTGCGTGTGCCGAATAATAAAATGCCCGAAAGCGCTCCGTGGCGGAAGCGTCCATTGCGTGAAGCATTCCTCCCGTTTCATAAGCGGCACAAAGCGTCCAAAAATCTTTTTCTTCGGAAAAGCGGAGCCGATACGCTCCCGTGCGGCTTTGCACTTCCAACGTCTTGCATTTTTCATGAGGTTCCGATAGCAAAGTGACCTGTTGGATCCGCACACGCAACGCCTCTATATCAAAATCGGACGCAGCCACCACCTCTTTACAAAAAACACGGTCATCTATTCGGGGAAGCAGGAAATCTTTTTCCAACTCCTTGGAAATCGCCGTGGAAAGCAACAGAAAAGCCTCACAAAGCGGTTGCAATTCTTCCGAGCCGCTTTCTCTTTCACGCAGAGGAATTTCTCCCTTTCCGATCATTGCACGGCAAAGATGCGGTTTTCCGTCGGAACAGCCGCATTTTCCGAGAACGAAGATATCGCTCACCGAAGAAAGGCGGTTCCAAGCACGCGGAGATTTGAAGATCACCCGATTCTCTTTGGGATGCTTTTGAAAGTTTTCTCTGCCGGTATGAAAAGATACCATTCGAAAATACAGTTCCAAGACCGCCGGAGACGCGGCGCCGAGCATCGCGCTCAATGCTGCAAACAACGACAAGACCGATTCCCGTTCGGGCAGCAGCCAAATACCGATCAAAGTCAGCGGAAATAACAACAGCAACATCAAAATGCCGTATATCTTCAAAAACGGCTGCAAAGCCGAACCGTGTTCTTTCCCGTCCGAATGTGCTTCTGCAGGGACGGAAAAAAGCTGCATAGCTCCGAGAAAGGACTCTTTACCAATGGCGACCGCTACCGCCGCAACTTCGCCTTGGACTAACTTAGAACCGCCGAACAACATGTTAACATAGTTGGGAGGGACCTCTTCCTCACCGAAACTGTAAACGTAGTCCGAGCGCTTGACACTCTCTTTCCACTGTGCCTGTCCCTGTTCGTTCGGAAACAGGGTAAGTACCCGCAGATTTTGCTGGGAAAGGATCCTGCAATCACAGGGAACGATATCGCCCGCTTTTAAAAGGAGAACATCTCCCGGAACCAGCTCGCGTGCGGAAACTTGGATCCGCTTTCCGCCGCGAATGACGGATACCCACGGGATGCGGTATTCCGCCAACTGCAATTTCATCACTTTTTCCGCTTGAAAGAAGTACCCGAACAGGACCGCGGCGATCAACGCGCATAAAAGAGCCGTGATCCCGACGGCAACTTCGGAAAAGCAGAGGGTCAACACGGAAACGCCGGCAAAGATCCACAGCGCCGCATCGGTCAAAAGGAGTTTTCGAATCTCCCGCGCATACACATCCGACCGTTCGTCAAACAATGTATTTTTTCCGCTTTTTTTGGAACGGGAACGAGCCGCCTTGCGGGTGAGTCCGCAGGCGGCATCGGTATGCAGTTCGGAAATGACATCTTCGGATGTCATTCGGTGCCATTTTAAAGATTGATTGTTCATGAATCCATATCTTTCTCAAAACTTCAGAGACAGTGAATGCGGAAACCGCTTTCATCGGCATCGATCTTTGCCACCGAAACATTCTTTTGATAATCGGCGATCAAGATGCTTGCCAACGGATCCTCGATTTCTTTTTGAATATACCGACGCATATTCCGCGCACCGTATTTGCGGGAAAAGGATTTCTCGGCAATGCGCCGCAACGCCTGTTCGGTATATGTCAACGCGATTCCCTTTTCCTCCAAAGCGGTCTGCAATTCGTGAAGCATGATATCCGCGATCCGCACAAAATCCTGTTCGTCCAACGAGCGGAACGTAATGATCTCATCCACGCGGTTCAAAAATTCGGGGCGCAGGAATCCTTCCAGCGCTTTTTCGGTCTTTCCGCTCAGAGATGCCGTCGGATCCGCCGAAAAACCGACCAACGAAGCGGAATGGTCCGATCCGGCGTTGGTAGTCATAATGATCACCGTATTTTCAAAGTTCACGGTCTTTCCGCGAGCATCGGTAATGCGACCGTCGTCCAAGATCTGCAACAAAATATTCAATACGTCCGGATGTGCTTTTTCGATCTCATCGAACAAAATGATGGAATACGGACGGCGACGGATCTTTTCGGTCAACTGCCCTGCCTCGTCGTATCCGACATATCCGGGAGGTGCCCCGATGATCCTTGAGACCGCGTGCTTTTCCATAAATTCGGACATATCCAAACGGATCAACGTTTCCGG
>CAYPIV010000108.1:0-4045 GCA_964410895.1 uncultured Ruminococcus sp.
TTACAGAGTAAACAATGGTCTTCAGATCGCTGCCGGCGGGAGCGGAGATCACGCACTTCTTTGCGCCTGCGTTGATGTGAGCCATGGATTTCTCTTTCGAGCAGTAGAATCCGGTGCACTCCAAAACAACGTCGATCTTCAACTTCTTCCAAGGAAGATTTGCAGCGTCTTTTTCTGCGTAGATCTTAATGGTCTTTCCGTCTACGGTGATGGTGCCTTCCTCATCGTTTGCGCTGACATCGTGATTGTATCTGCCCTGAGCAGAGTCATACTTCAGCAAGTGAGCCAACATGGACGGTTTGGTAAGGTCGTTGATTGCCACTACCTGATACCCTTTTGCGCCGAACATCTGGCGGAATGCCAGGCGGCCGATTCGACCAAAGCCGTTGATCGCTACTTTTACGTTTGCCATTTGGAATAAATCCTCCGTTTTAATATATTTTTGTAACAGAAAATCTTCGGAAAGGAAAGCCTTCCCATACATCGTATATTTTAACTTATTTTCCTCAAATATACAAGTGGTTTGACGAAAAATTATCAATTTTGTAACATTCTATGGAAGTTTGACTTCCGTTTGCGCCAAAAGTGTGCAAAATGCGGTATGCGCCACTTTCGGCTTTACGCATCTTGCGAAAGGAAACAGCAAGTTGCCAATGCCGCATCCTGTCGAAACATTGCGGCAGGCAGAATATTTTTGGAAAAAATTTGTTTAACACCTTGATTTTCGGAGGAAAATATATTACAATATAGCTTGTGAAAAGAAAAACAATCCGCTCCGGAAAAGTCGGAGCGTTCGGAAAGGACATACGGTATGGCAAAATTCAGAAAAATCGGCATTTTGACCTCGGGCGGTGACGCTCCGGGTATGAATTCCTGCGTGAAAGCAGTTGTGGACAGAGCGTTTGCACTCGGCATTGAGGTCGTTGGGATCGAGGGCGGATATACGGGTCTGATGGCAGGAGAATTGGTCTCTCTGACAACGGATTCGGTTTCTGCTTATATCGGACGCGGTGGCACGTTATTACATTCCAGCCGCAGTCCCGAATTCAAAACGGAAGAGGGCTTACAGCGCGCGGTCAATACCTGTCGGCAAAACGGGATCGATGCTTTGATCTGCATCGGCGGGGACGGAACGTTCCGCGGAGCGACCGATATGACCTTCCATGGGATCCCCTCTGTCGGAATTCCGGGAACCATCGATAACGATATTACCGCCACCGACTATACCATCGGTTTGGATACATCCGTGAATACTACGGTACAGATGATCGATTGCTTGCGTGATACTTGTGAATCGCACGCGCGTTTGATCGTTGTGGAAGTGATGGGACGGGATTGCGGTCAGATCGCTTTGTATGCAGCCATTGCTTCCGGCGCGGTTGCCGTGGCGATCCCCGAGGTTCCGTTTGATGAAGCGGAGGCGATTCGGAAAATTGCGAATTTGCGGGATTCCGGAAAGCGGGGAATGATCGTTGTGGTCTCCGAGGGGATGTTTAACCCGGATGGCTCGCCGTATGCCGAAACGCTTACGAAAAAGATCCAAGAGCAAACGGGAATCGAAACTCGGTTTACTCGCTTGGGACATGTCGTCCGCGGCGGAAATCCGACGGCTCGGGATCGTACGGTGGCTGCCGAAATGGGCGTTAAGGCTGTGGAAGCATTGGTGGACGGAAAGAGCAATCTTGTTTTGTGTGAGATCGACGGAAAGGTTGGCACAACGGAGATCGCGTTTGCTTTGATCGCCGACCGGATGTATAAAAAGAAATTGAAAGACGGAGATCTGGATCGGTTCAGTGCAGATCAAATTGCGGAAATGAAGCAATTGTCGGAGAAAAGAACCGAGGAGATTCGGAACCTGTACAAGATCGCATCCGATGTCGGATGCTAAAAGAAACTCAAAACGACCTGAATGTGCACATCTGCACGTTCAGGTCGTTTGTTTGTGTACGGAAAGATCGATCGCTGCGGCATTTCCGGAACGCAGTCGCCGCGATGGAACGAGCGTCAGCGCAAAGTGCGGATCCCGTCGCTTGTTACGGGCGGTGTCCCGACGTCAACACATCGGACGGAGTTGCGATTTTCCGGTGTCGCGCGGCAAGAATCGAAATTACGGATCTTGCTTTGCATCGGTATGTTCCGTGCGGCAAAGAGAATGCGGATTTTTCGGCAGGGGATCTCTCGAACGGTCCTGCTTTATTCCTGTCGCTCAAATCCGTGCACAAAGCCGGAAACATCTGCCGAACAGATATCGCCTCCGATGACGCGGTTTCGGTAGACCAATACGTTTGCATACACGGTTCCCGTATATTCCGGATAATTGGTGACCGAAAACGTATACCGCGTGACGTCCTTGTTTTTAAACTTGGCAAGGTTGAGCCCCTGCTCCTTTTGCATCTCATTGTAGGCGGAAAATACTTTGTCAAATTCCGCCGGAACGGTTACGGTCTTTACCTCTTTCGGGGTGGTTTCCACGGTCCATCCGAATTGCGAAAGGAATTCGACTACGTCCTCGGCAGTTTTTACCTTGTCGTAAGAATATTGTACGGAACGATCGTTGGTACCGGCATAAGTGGGAGACGAAACCGAGTATGTGGGGATAAAGGCAATGAGAGTGATCAAAACCGTTAAAGCTACGCAGATCACGCCAACCAGCTTTACGGTACTTGCACGCAACGAGTAAATAAACATATGAACAGCCTCCCGATTCATCACTTTTGCTACACTGTATGATGAGGGAGGCTGTTTTATGCATGGGGATCCGTCAGGAAAGGTCCATATTGAACAGATCCGGTTGGTTGATTTTTCTGACCGCATGGGAATGGGCATATACGCTGTGTAACAATCCGAGCATGATATAGGTTGCCAACATGGAGGAACCGCCGCAGGAAAGCAGGGGCAAGGTAATACCGATCACGGGAAGCATGGCGAAACACATGCCGATATTCAGCAAGATCTGTCCTACCAACATGGCTCCGATCCCCGCGCAGATCAATCCGCCGAAGTCCGAATCGGATGCGGTGCGCGCGATCCAAAAAATGCGTACGACCATCACGGTAAAGATCAGAATGACCGATGCTCCGCCGAGAAATCCGAATTTCTCGCAAACCGTTGCATAAATAAAATCGGTATGGGATGCGGGCAGGATCTCGTAGTAGTAGCCGCCGAAGATCCCTTTTCCGAGCAATCCGCCTGCCGCAATGGCAGATCGGCTCAACAACGGTTGCATCCCTTTTCCGAGCGGATCCAATTCCGGACGAAATCCGATGATAATGCGCTGTTGTTGGTATTCCGCCAAATGATCCCATAAATACGGCGAAAGCAAAATGACGAGAACGGCAACGCCGAGAAAGTACAGGGGATGTAACCCCGCGCAAAACAGCATTACGGCAATGATAATGATGTAGATCAGGGCAACGCCCAAATCTCCCGAGATCAAAATGGGACCGAGGAGACACAGCGCATGCAGGAGAACAGGAAGAAGCGTCAGCGGATGATTGATGTTTTTTTGTGCCAAGTAAAGATGTCTTGAAAACGTACATACCAAGGTGCATTTGACAAACTCGGACGGTTGGATCATAAATTCGGTAAACGGGATTTTAAGCCAACTCTTATTGGCTGTTTCCCGATCGGCACCGCTGCTGCCCCAAATGAGCGTGATGATCAAAAGCAACACCGAGCCGATGAGCATGTACAGCCACAGCTTGTCTACAATCACACGGTAATCGATCTTGGAGATCAAGATCGTAACGACAATCCCGACCGCAAACATGGCGATCTGCATTTTCAGCTTGGATCTTCCGAAATTGTCCACCGCACCGAAAACGGTTGCAATACTGATCACGGAAAGCAGGACGGAACAGCAGAACAAAACGGGATCGACATTGTGCAGGATCGATTTGATCCGGGATACGAGTTTTGACATTCGGATCCTCCTTTCCCGGCAGGGGAAGTATCAACTGCCGTAATCGGTTGCGGACAAATCCGCTACCGTAAAAGTTGTTTCAAAAAAGCAAAGGGGAAAAAACGAAACGCTTTCCCCCTGATT
>CAYPIV010000109.1:0-4021 GCA_964410895.1 uncultured Ruminococcus sp.
TTCCGCCAAAGCGCAACGGCATCGTACAGGCAGGTGTTTTCCTTGACCTCCGTTTCTATCAGGTGATCTGCCGCCGGAAGGGTTGTAATATGCGCATATGTATGCAACAACTTACGGTTTGGGTTTTCGTACAGGGAAAACGGTTTTCGGACCGGCGTCAAATACAGGTGACCCTTTTTGAGGGGAATAACGGTCTCCCCGATGCGGTAATATGCTTCGCCGTCCAAAATATAGTACAGCCGCGAAAATTGCGTGTAAATATTTTCGTAGATCCAATTTTCGTGTGTGTAGCTTTCTTTTGTCAAAAAAATATTTTGTATGATCATGATATTTGATTATATCGCATGAACGCGCAAATGTCAATAGTATCCGAAAAAATGATCGTTTCGGATAAGTATTTGCTTTCTTAGGATATTTACATCGAAATCTCAAATCGGTATAATATAATAAAAAGTTGTGGAAACATGATCGTGAAATATGAAAAAATTCAATACTCGGAGGAATTCTATGAAAGCTCCATTTTATCATGCACAGTATATCATGGCACAAACGGGCACCCCGGGGCCGACGGATACGGAGATCCCGGCGCCTCTGTTTCGCCGCCGTTTTTGCTTAAAACCGTTTCAAAAGGCAATCCTTTCGGTGGTCGGTCTCGGATATGCCCGCTTTTACTTGAACGGGAAAGAGATCACGGAGGATAAATTTCTTTCGCCCCTCAGCGATTATACCAAGAACGTTTGGTACCAAACGTATGACGTAACGGATCTTTTGCAAGTGGGTGAAAACATTGCCGCCGTGATCTGTGGAAACGGTTTTTACAATGAGGGCATCAAGACCCCGATGAAGAATCATCTGGCACCTTGGCGGGATTATCCGAAATTTTTATTCTGTTTATCGGCGGACGAAGTCCCCGTTTTGGTTTCGGATGCGGAATGGCTGTGCAGTACCGAATCGTTTTTACCGTTCAACCAAGTTCGAAGCGGAGAAACCTTTGACGCGCGACGGTATGATCCGACTTGGACAACGCTTTCTTACGACGCTTCCGAATGGACGCATGCGTTTTTGGACGATGCTCCCCCAACGGGAACGTTAATGGAATGCAATTGCGAACCGATTCGGGAAGCGGAGGTATACACCGCGGAAAGGATCTTTTCCGTCGGTGACGCGTATATCGTGGATTTCGGGAAAAATATGTCCGGCTACGTTGAATTGACCGTTTGCCAAGCCGAGGGAGAACGCGTGATCCTGAAATACGGAGAAGAATACTTGGAGGACGAGGGACGTATAGACAACGGATGGATGGAAACGTGGTATGAAGGCTTTCCGTTTCAGATCGACACTTTGATCTGTTCCGGCGGTGCCGATACCTATAAGCCCTATTTTACCTATCACGGATTTCGGTACGTGCAGATCGAAGGATTACGGGCGGCGCCGGCTGCGGATTCCGTTCGTGCTTATTTTGTTCATCAGGACGTTCGTCAAAAGGCGGATTTTCAGTCGTCCGACCCCGTTTTGAATTATATTTATCAAGCTGGGATCCGATCTACGTATTCCAATCTGCATTCGGTTTTGACCGATTGTCCCACACGGGAAAAGCTCGGGTGGACCAACGATGCACAGGCAAGCGCGGAACAAACGCTGATCAATTTTGATATCTTATCGTTTTATCGAAAATGGTATACGGACATTTTACTTTCAATGGAAGAGGACGGTTCCATGCCGGGGATCGTTCCGTCGCCGAGATGGGGATACGATTGCGGACCTGTTTGCGACTGTTTGCTGTATGAATTGCCGTATCGGATCTACCTTTACACGGGCGATGCTTCCTTTTTGCAGGCGGGACTTCCGTATTTTAAGAGATATTTGAACGGGTTGGATCGTAAACTTGAAAACGGTGACTATATTTGGCTTGCGGATTGGACCGGTCATGATAACAGCGAACGGATCCCGAAACGATTTGTGTTGGACTTTTACCGGATCAAGGCATTGCGTATTACAAAACTTGCGGAAACACTTGCAAACGGTGCGGATGTTCCGGCACTTCAAGCCGAGCTGGAAACGCGGGAAGCGGCATTCCTTACAGCCTATTTGGATGAGAACGGATATGCAACCGTGGAAGAACAGACCGCATTGTCCATTCAGATCTGCAACGGTCTTTATCGCAGTTTCGAACCGCTCAGGGAACAGTTGCAGCGGACCATTGTCAGAGACGAATACCGTTTGACTTGCGGCATGGTCGGCGTGCAGTATCTCAATGACGCGCTGTCTCTTTGCGGATTGCAGGAAATCGCTTACCGCATGATCACGGAAAGTATTCCGGGATACCGCCTGTGGTATGAAAACGGTGCCACCACACTTTGGGAACGCTGGGACGGACTTCGGATTCATTCTCACAATCACCACATGTTCTCCAATGTGCTGGGGTGGTTTTTCAAAAGCTTGCTCGGAATTTCTCCGAAAGAATCTGCTCCCGGTTTTTGCGAGATCGACCTAACGCCGCGATTTGTTACCGCACTTTCCCATTGTCAAGGATATACGGATACCGTTCGCGGACGCATTGAAGCGAAGTGGACGTACGAAGAAGGGGTATTTCACTATACCGTCACGCTTCCGCAGGGGGTGAGCGCTGTTTGGAACGGTCGGCGCATCGGAGAGGGAACGCATACGTTTCGGATCGTTGAGAATGCCGACGTAGCCGAATCCGGTCCGATCAAATCGTTGTAAGAATCGTTTGGAGGAGAAAACAGGATGAACTTTGCGAAAAAAATGAAACAAAAAGCGGCGGATCGCTTGGGACAGCCCACGGTCACGCTGGCGGTGATCGGGGACAGTGTGACGCAGGGGTGTTTTGAAATTTATCCCACCGGTCCCGAATCGTTGGAGACCGTTTACGAGGCGGAAAAAGCTTACGGAACGCGGTTAAAAGAAATGCTTCAACTGCTGTATCCGGGGGTTCCCGTTCAATTGATTGCGGCGGGGATCAGCGGTGACAGCGCGGCGGGCGGTGCGGCTCGCTTGGAGCGAGACGTTCTTCGCTATCATCCGGATCTGACGATCGTATCCTACGGCTTAAACGATGCCGCAGGGAACGGGGAAGCGGGAATTGTCGAATACGGAAAACAGCTGCAAGCCATGTTTCGCGCCCTTTCGGAAAACGGAAGCGAAGTGATCTATTTGACGCAGAATTACATGAATACCGAGGTCGATCCTCGGCTGAAGGAGCCGTTGTTCCTCAAGTTGGCGCAACAGTTTTCGAATGTGCAACGAAGCGGAATTTTGAAAGCGTACTATGCCGAGGGAAAACGGATCGCGGCTTCTTCCGGGGTGGAGATCTGTGATCTGTACTCTGTGTGGGAAACCATGGAACGCGAAGGGGTCCGTACAACGGCGTTACTTGCCAACTATTTGAATCATCCCATTCGGGAATACCATTCGTATATTGCGGTAAAGCTTTTGGAGCGGATCCTCGGACTTGAACTTTAACAAACAAATCAAAAGATCGAAAGGAGATTTTCAGAATGAAGACCGTAAAGGAAAAGTATTTGGTCGTAGGAGCGGATTTTGCCGGATTTTCGCTGAAGGAGGCGGTCGTTGCCCACTTAAAACAAAAAGGATGGAAGATCACCGATCTCGGCGTGACTGCCGACAGCGATCCGAATGATACGGAAAACATGTTTCATCGCGTGGGGCTGCGCGTCGGAAGCCGAATTTCGGAAGGCGAATTCGAACGTGCCTTGCTGTTTTGCGGAACCGGTATGGGAATCCATATTGCCGCAAGCAAATGTCCGCACGTCCACGCGGGCGTTGTGGAAAGTGTTCCCGCCGCATTGCGTGCCATCACGGGAAACGGTGTTAACGTGCTTGCTATGGGCGCTTTCTACGTGGCACCGCAAATGGGATGTGATATTGCGGATGCATATTTGAATGCGGAACTCGGAAGCGGCTACGAATGGTGGCATAATTTTTACGAATTCCACAAGCTTGCGATCGATGAATTGGACGCGTTTGATTATGAAACATA
>CAYPIV010000110.1:0-3968 GCA_964410895.1 uncultured Ruminococcus sp.
CAGATCGGTTGGATCTCCAAATAGTCGTAAAAATTGACGATCTCTTCAATTTCGCTTTCGGGACGGTTCTCCAAGATCGCGCGGATCAACTCCCCTGCTTCGCAAGCGGATCCGATGATCAACCCTTCTCGATGCTTTTCCAAAACGGTTTTCGGAATGCGCGGGTTGCGCTTGAAGTAATTCAGATAGCTCATGGAGATCAACCGATACAAATTTTTCAATCCCGTTTGGTTTTTCACCAACAAAATTTGGTGATACGGTTTCAGTTTCAGCGGATCTGCTTTTTCGGTCATATCCTTTTGCAGATCCCGCAGATCTTTCATCTCCAATTTTTGCATCAGATCCAGCATGCGGAAATAGATCATTGCCAGCATTTCCGCATCGTCACACGCACGGTGATGATTAAAATCGCCCAGCTGATATGCTGCGGCGATCGTATCCAATTTGTGATTTTTCAATTGCGGATTGACGTGTTTGGAAAGAGCGACCGTATCCAAATACGGGTTTTGAAACGGAAGTCCGCATTCCGCGGCAAAGTGACGGATAAATCCGATATCGAAATTGGCATTGTGCGCGATCAGCAACGGGTAATATTCGCCCTCTTGCACGGAATCATTTCCGATAAAATGAAAGAAATTTTGAAGCGCCTCCTGTACTTTCGGAGCCCCCTGTACCATTTCGTCGGTGATTCCCGTCAATTGCACGATCTCTTCGGGAATCGGAATCTCTGGGTCCACAAAGGTATTGAACCGCTCCAAGACCTCCCCGTTTTTGATCTTGACGGCGCCGATCTCCGTAATTTTGCAGTTGCGAACGGAAAGTCCCGTTGTTTCAATGTCAAAGACCACGCATTCCGCATGAAAATCCGGGCAAAAATTTCCGACCACCGCACTTGCGGTATTATTGACAAAATAGCCTTCCATACCGTAAATCACTTTAAACGGGCTGTCGGCATCCGTCATTTTCTCTAAGGCGAGCATCGCGTCCGGAAACGCCTGTACATTTCCGTGATCGGTGATGGCAACCGCGGAATGTCCCCACTTCAGCGCGGTCTTAACGGCAACGTCAGGAGCGATCAAAGCGTCCATTTGCGACATTGTGGTATGCAAATGCAATTCCACGCGTTTTTTTTCCGACCGATCTTTTCGGACGATCTTTTCCACCTTTGCGATATCGGTGTAAAAGAAAGAAAAATCCGTATCCGGTTGTCCTTTCCGCATAACCTTTTTCACATATCCGCGAAAAGCAAGTACGGAACCGTTTTTGACCATTCCGCACAGGGTATCGGCATCCTCCGGCTCCAAGCCGAAAGACCGATGTTCGATCGAAGTATTGCCGTCAAACAGGTCAAAGGTAATGTCAAACTTCTCCCCGTTTCGGCTTTCCTCTTTGGTAAAATTAAAAACTTCGCCGACAAAAACCACGTTTTTTTGCGGTTTTTGAACGGAAGCGATCGCGATCGGAACGATTTCAAACACATCTCCGAACAAATATTCCGGAGCGGAACAATCAAACACGGAATAACCGATCTTCCATTTTCCGTCTCCGAGCGATTCGGGAATACATTCGCCTTCGTAGATCGATGCGGCACGCGGCAACAGCTCCTGTTCTTGCGCGGCGATCGGTTCTCTTCCGTCCGAAACAGACGGTGCCTGTTGCATTCGGTGATACTCCGCTTCCGCCTTTGCCGCATCTCTGCCCAACTGTTGAACTTGGTCTTGCACCTGCAAGCGATACACCTGTTCGTCATAATCCGTTTGGCGCCGAATGTGGACCCGAATGTTCGAACCGTATTCCTGTTCAACGATCTGTTCCATCAACTGCGGCGTTCTGGCATCGTAGATCAACTCGATCCCGCCGTTTCCGAACGGGATCTGAATTTCCAAAACGGAATCGGAAAAGCGATAATCGCAGTGATTAAAAAATCCTTTGGCTACGATACCGCGGCGGTTGGTCTCCATTAAAAGGTCTGGAATACACGTTTCGGAAAACCGTTCGTTTCGGTAATGCGGGTGGATCCAGACCCGACACAGGTCATATGCCTGTCGGATCTCATCCTCAATGCGGTACAAAGTTTTTTTGGGAACGATCTGCGGAAAGTCCGCGTCCACGTCCAAAATGCGTTGCTCTTTGTCTGCACGCAGCCGGATCGATTCCGGATCGGCAGAGCGAAGCAATTCCGCAAAATCTTCATTCGGGGTATACCGACTGAAGATCTCCAAGAACGTACGACTCATTTGCGATCTCCGTTCTTCCAAGCACGCACTTCCTGCAATAACCGATCGATCACCGCTTCTTCCGGAATTTTTTCCACGATCTGACCGTGGCGGAACAGAACCGCTTCTCCGTTTCCGCCTGCGATTCCGATATCCGCTTCCCGCGCTTCCCCGGGACCGTTTACAACGCATCCCATCAAAGCAACTTTGATCGGTACATCCGAAAGTCCTGCAGCAACCGCTTCTTCTTCAAACCGTTTTACCAACGGGATCAACCGGATCTTGGTGCGCGAACAAGTCGGACAACTGACAATATCCATTCCGCTCTGCCCCTGAATGCCGACCGCACGCAAAATCTGCTTCGCCGCATCGATCTCTTGCACCGGATCTTCTGTTAAAGAAACGCGAACGGTGTCTCCGATCCCGTCGCACAGCAGCGAACCGATCCCCACCGAACTCTTCAAAATTCCGCGATCTCCGCTTCCCGCCTCGGTAACGCCCAAGTGCAGAGGATAAGTACATTGCTCCGCCAACAGACGGTTGGCACGGATCATCTCGGAGACCGTGGATGCCTTAATGGAAATGACCGTATCCCAAAAATCAAACTTTTCCAGCAAAGACGCATGATACAGCGCACTTTCGCACAGCGCCTCAGCAGAAGGGGTACCGTACTTTTCCAAAATATGTTTTTCAAGCGAACCGCTGTTGACGCCGATGCGAATCGGGATCCGTTTGGCTTTACATGCTCGGCAAACGGCTTGGACGCGCTCCTCGTCACCGATATTTCCGGGATTGATCCGGATCTTATCGAATCCGAGTTCCACACAACGAAGCGCAATGCGGTAATCAAAATGGATATCGGCAACGATCGGGATCCTGACCCCTGCATTTTTAATAGCAAGCACGGTCTCTGCCGACTCGATCGTCGGAACGGATATGCGGACAATATCACATCCGCACTGTTCCAATGCCCGAATCTGCGCAACCGTTGCGACGGGATCCGAAGTATCGGTATTGGTCATAGATTGGATAGCGATCGGATTGGTTCCGCCAATGCGGATACCGCCGACACGGACTTCACGCGTATTTCTCCTGATTTTGTTGTAATTCATAATGAGATAATATCCTTTACTGCAATAATAACCATCAATGCCAACATAATAATCAAACCGACAAAATTGATGATTCCTTCCAGCTCCTGCTTCATCGGCTTTCTGCGGATCACTTCGATCAAATAGATCAGTAAATGACCTCCGTCCAATGCGGGGATCGGCAAAAGGTTCATCACGCCGAGGTTGATGGAGATCACCGTAACCAAATACAGCAAGTTGACAGCCCCCAACTTTGCCGCGCCGGAGATCGTTTTGGTGATGCCGACGGGTCCGGAAACCGAATCCAAACCATACCGTCCGGTAATCAACCCCTTGATGGAATCGAATACCATCTTGACCGTGGAACAGGAACGGAACCACGTGTGTTTCAGTACGGTAGCGAGATCAAAAGAGGCTTCTCGGAAAATAATAAAGTCCATTTCTCCGATCACGGTTCCCTGTTCTTCGATCTGCCGCACGGTAATTTCGACTTCCAATCTTTCCCCATCGCGCAAAACGGTAAACGTCATCGGGCGATCGCCCTGATGCATGATCTCATATACCAATTCGTTGTTGGTATGCACCGCGGTGGAATTGACCTTTAATACGCGATCGTAGACCTGTAATCCCGCCGCCTCACTTTGTGCCATGGAAAACAGAT
>CAYPIV010000111.1:0-1461 GCA_964410895.1 uncultured Ruminococcus sp.
ATTTTAACTGTACTGTTTTCTAAAAATGTCCTTGACAAAGGGTACACTTTACCTCCTTTGTCAAGTGTTTTGCAAAAAAAACATTGCAAAAAAGCGCAAAAAGTTCCTGTTGACAAGATCAACAACGCTCGGCAAGCAAAAATGAAACCGAAACGGCCGTACACTTCCCATCGAAAAGATCGGGAGCGGTGAGTTGAGCCCGCACGGTAAGTTCCCTTTCCGATGCATGGAAACGGCGGCGACTTTTCGCGTTTATTATAGCATAATCGTGCTTTCTTGTCAAGTAGTTTCCGTGATTTTATCCCATTGCCGAATAAAAACATAGGTTCTTCGTTTTCCGAACGGGTTCGCGATCCGTTCGGTGTTTCCGTCCGGAACGGATTCGCTTTTCCAACGCCAAAAAATACAGTTTGTGACTTCCACGAGACCTTCTTACCGCAATTTCCGGAGCGATTCCGATCCAAAACGAACAAGAATCTGCAAAAAGAATCAAAAAAAAGCAAGAATTTGCGCATTTCCGATTGACAAATCAAAAAGAAGTTGTTATAATAATAACCAACCAAACACTGCAAGGAGGCTATTTATGAAACAATTTGATGTTGCAATCGTCGGCGCCGGGGTGATCGGCGGTCTGATTGCCAGAGAATTGACCAAATATCAACTTCGCGTTTGCCTGCTGGAACGGGAACATGACGTTGCCATGGGCGCCACCAAAGCCAACTCCGGGATCGTGCATGCCGGATTTGACGCAAAAGAAGGAACCCTAAAGGCACGGTTCAATGTTGCGGGATCCCGCATGATGAAAGAGATCACCGATACCTTAGGGGTCGGCTACAAAAATAACGGCTCATTGGTGATCGGTTTTTGCGATGAGGATAAGATCCAACTGCGGGAATTGGTTGCCCGCGGGATCGCCAACGGTGTGCAAGGGGTCCGCTTGATCGATGCCGAAGAACTTCGTCGATTGGAGCCCAATATCAGCGAGCATGCAACCTGCGCGCTCTATGCTCCCACAGGCGGCATCGTTTGCCCGTATGAACTCGCCATTGCGGCGATCGGAAACGCCATGGATAACGGTGCATCGCTGCTCTGTTCGTTCGAAGTACAGACCATCCAAAGGGCGGACAACGCGTTTCTCCTGACTGCCGCCGACAAAAGACAGATCCGTTCGCGGTTTGTTGTCAATGCGGCGGGACTGTATGCCGATCAAGTCGCGGAATCCGTCGGCGACCGTTCTTTCAGCGTACATCCGAGAAGCGGAGATTACATTTTACTTGACAAAGCGTGCGGCTCATTGGTCAAACACACGGTATTCCGTGTGCCGAGCAAAATGGGAAAAGGCATTTTGATCAGTCCCACCGTGGACGGAAACTTATTGCTCGGACCGACCTCAACCGACACAACGGACAAAGAAAACAAAGCGACCCATGCGGAACATTTGGAAAAGATCATGAAAAGCGC
>CAYPIV010000111.1:1561-3948 GCA_964410895.1 uncultured Ruminococcus sp.
ACAAAGAAAACAAAGCGACCCATGCGGAACATTTGGAAAAGATCATGAAAAGCGCGCTGGAATCTTTGCAGATCCAAATCCCGTTCGAAAGATCGATCACCTCATTCTGCGGTTTGCGCGCCGTCGGAAGCGAAGGGGACTTTATCATTCGCCCGGCATGCAAAGGAATGATCAATGTCGGAGGGATCGAATCCCCCGGATTAACAGCTTCCCCTGCGATCGCCCCCTATGTGGTAGAGTTGTTGCAAGCCGAGGAACTTGAATGCAGTCCCAATCCGCATTTCTGTCCCACCCGTGCGTCCAAGCACGCGTTTCGCGAGGGGACTTTGGAAGAGCGAAACGCGATCATTGCCCGCTCTCCCGCGTACGGCAAGATCGTTTGCCGTTGCGAGGGGATCAGTGAAGGAGAAATATTAGACGCGATCCGCTCCAATCCGCCGGCGCATGATGTAGACGGTGTAAAGCGCCGTACCCGAGCCGGCATGGGACGCTGTCAAGGCGGTTTTTGCGCTCCGTATGTCATGGAATTGATTGCAAAAGAACAAGGGATTGCTTTGGAATCCGTAACAAAATCCGGCGGAAACAGCCGAATGGCTGTCGGTAGAACAAAGGAGGCAGAGAATGAAAACGGTTGATCTGGTAATTGTCGGCGGCGGTCCCGCCGGAATGAGCGCGGCGGTTGCTGCACACCGTGCGGGACTGCGCGATATTTTGATCTTGGAACGCGACAACGCATTGGGCGGGATCTTGCAGCAATGCATTCACAACGGGTTCGGTCTGCATACGTTCGGAGAAGAATTGACCGGTCCCGAATATGCATGGAAATATGAACAACAAGTGCAAGCCTTGCAGATCCCCGTAAAATTAAACACAACCGTTTTGTCAATCAGTCCGCAGAAAACGGTCACTGCAACCAATTCCGAGGACGGCATATTTCAAATCCAAGCCAAATCCATCGTTTTGGCAATGGGATGCCGCGAGCGACCGAGAGGAGCGTTGAACATTGCAGGCACGCGCCCTGCCGGGATTTACAGCGCCGGTATGGCGCAAAAATTGGTCAATATGAAAGGTTGCCTCCCCGGAAAGGACGTAGTGATCCTCGGTTCCGGCGACATCGGCTTGATCATGGCACGGCGCATGACCTTGGAGGGAGCAAAAGTGCACGCGGTTTGTGAGCTCATGCCCTACTCCGGCGGCTTGGCACGGAACATCGAACAATGCTTAAACGACTTTGGGATTCCGCTCTACCTTTCCCACACGGTCGTTGAGATCCACGGAAAAGAACGGTTGGAAGGAGTTACCATTGCCAAGGTTGACCAAAACCGCCGTCCGATGGAAGAAACGCGTCAAACGATCCCCTGCGATACCCTGCTGTTGTCCGTTGGCTTGATTCCGGAGAATGAGTTGACACGGGGTGCCGGCATTCCGCTTTCCGGTGTGACCAACGGCGCGATCGTCAATGAGGATCGGCAAACAGACATCGAAGGGATCTTTGCCTGCGGAAACGTTTTACACGTACATGACTTGGTGGATTTTGTATCCGAGGAAGCGGAGATCGCGGGACGTTCCGCCGCAGCTTTTGTGTTAAACGCAAACGCAATGCCCGCTCCGTCTCAACAGATCCGGATCCTGACCGACGGAAAGGTTCGCTACACCGTTCCGCAAGTCATTTCCGATCCTTCTTGCGATGTCGCGCTTTATTTTCGGGTTGCCGATGTGTACCGCGATGCCGTATTGACCGTCCAAAGCGGAGATCGGGTATTGCTTTCCAGAAAGAAACCGAAATTTGCTCCGGGCGAAATGGAATGTATCACGTTAAAAGCCGAACAGCTGCAACGTTGCGACGGCAGTCTTTCGCTCACCTTGCAAACAGACTGAAAGGGAGGGAACATTGAATATGCAAACAAGAATGCTCACCTGTATCATCTGCCCCCGGGGATGCCAACTCTCCGTAGAACAAAGCGACACCGTTTCCGTCAGCGGAAATCTTTGCCCGCGCGGAAAAAAATATGCCATTGATGAAGTGACCGATCCCAAACGCACAGTTACAAGCACCGTACGCTGTTCCGACGGAAGTGTGCTGTCCGTCAAGACCGATCTTGCCATCCCCAAAGGAAAAGTGAAAGAATGCATGCGGCTGATCAATACGATCGTGGTTCCCCTGCCGGTTCGGATCGGAACCGTTTTGCGGGAAAACATTCTCGGAACGGGTGCCAATTTGGTTGCAACGCAAAACAAAACGGAACCCGAAAAAACGAAGTAAGTTTTTTCGAACGCCGCCCCGAAAAGCAAACGGAAAAACAGCAACAGGCAACGAATTTTGATTCGTTGCCTCAGACTGTCGACCAAAAAGCGTTCACACTGCGGCAAAAGCCAAAGAGTGAACG
>CAYPIV010000112.1:0-3941 GCA_964410895.1 uncultured Ruminococcus sp.
ACCTTGTGCGACTTTGCGTCAGATCGGCGTGCTCCCACACCGTCGGCTGCGGCGGAACTTGCGGTACCCGACGCAAATGCGGTTTTCGCGTCCATTCGCACAGAGGCGGAGAAATTACAAAACCGCATGCAGATCCGGTTGCAACGGGAACGACAAATGCTCAATTCGCTGACCGACAGTCGGATTTTTCGCATGCCGACGGTTTTGCTTGACGAATACCGCATGCGCCTTGCCGAGCAGGAAAGGCACTTGGAGGATCGGATATCCGAAACTTGCGTTTCCTCCCAACACGCTCTGGTTGCACTTGCAGGGCGGTTGGAAGCCTTGAACCCGCTTTCGGTTTTGACCAGAGGATATGCGGTCGTTTATCGGGACCAAACAATGTTGACACGCGCACGGTCGGTACGGGAAAACGATACCGTACGGATTCGATTTGCGGACGGTGATGTTTACGCAACGGTGCAGAAAGGAGAACCAACGGAAAATGGCTAAAAAAACGAATTCCTTTGAGTCGGCAATGGATCGATTGAAAGAGATCATACAAACTTTGGAAAACGGCGAGGCACCTTTGGAAGAAACGCTGAAACTGTATGAAGAAGGCGTTTTGTTGGTGCGCAGTTGTACGGAGCGCTTGGAACGGGCGGAGCAAAAGGTGAAAATGCTTCAGCTCGGTTCGGACGGAAAGATGAATTTTACGGACTTTACACAAGGAGATACCTGATATGACCGAAGAAACTTTGGAGTTGCTGTTGCACCGCAATGCCGTTTTGACCGAAAACGCTTTGCGTGATATCTATACGGAAGATCCCGATTTGCGGATCTTGTTGGACTCCGAACGGTACAGCCTTTTTGCGGGAGGAAAACGTATTCGCCCGACGTTGACGTTGGAATTTTGTCGGATGTTCGGCGGGGAAGAGTCCGCGGCGTTGCCGTTTGCCTGTGCCGTGGAGATGGTTCATACGTATTCTTTGATTCATGATGACCTCCCGTGCATGGATGATGACGACCTGCGCCGCGGCAAACCGACCAATCACAAGGTGTTCGGCGAAGCGACCGCATTGTTGGCCGGAGACGCATTGCTGACGGGAGCTTTTGAATTGGCGGCTTCCAACAGCGATGCCGGTGCGGATTGTTCCGCAAAAGCGGTTGCCTATCTTGCCAATTGTGCCGGTCGATACGGAATGATCGGCGGGCAGATCATGGATCTTGAAGGGGAAAAACAACAGCTTACCTTGGATCAACTGTTAAAATTGCATGCCATGAAGACCGGAGCATTGATCAATGCTTCGGCGGTGCTCGGTGCATTGGCGGCGGGGATCTCCTTTCGGGATCCCTGTATGGAAGCAGTCGTGACCTATGCGGAAAATGTCGGATTGGCTTTTCAGATCGTAGACGATATTTTGGATGCTACGGGTGACAGTTCTTTGCTCGGGAAAAACGTCGGTATGGACGCGGAAAGACAAAAAAATACGTTTTTATCTTTCTATACGGCAGAGGAAGCGCAATTTTACGCGGAGCGCGTGACACAGGATGCGATCCGTGCCATTCGAAAGTATCCCAATTCGGATCCGCTTTGTACCTTGGCGGAATGGTTGACTGTCAGAAAAAAATAATTGAAACGGAAGTTTGAAAGGCAGGATATGAATTATATCAGGGATCTGTTTTCCAACTATTGGTTGGTCTGTGCGTTTTCCGGATGGTTGGTGGCACAAATCATTAAAATGTTTACGGGATTTTTCAAGGAGCAACGGTTTACCGTTCGGGCAATGCTGTTCGGATCGGGAGGAATGCCGAGCTCACACACATCCTCCGCGGCTGCGCTTTGCATGGCGTGCGGATTGTCTCACGGCTTTGATTCGGCACTGTTTGCCGTTACGGGGGTCTTGCTGATGATCGTGATGATCGATGCCACGGGAGTTCGCAGAGAAACCGGAAAGCAGTCCAGAGCATTAAATCAAATCGTGGATGAACTGTTTTCGGACAACTTTGAAAACTTCAACGTCCATTTCAAAGAATTGATCGGACATTCCCCGCTCCAAGTGTTTTTCGGGCTTTTGACCGGTGTTTGCACGACCCTTTTGCTCAGTCTCATCCCGAATTTCCTTCCGCCGGTATCATGAGGGCGGACGTCTATTTAACAAAACGGGGGTATGCTTCCAGCCGTTGCCGAGCACAGGAACTGATTGAAAAAGGATTGGTTCTGATTGACGGAAAAAAGATCGAAAAGCCCTCTGCGGCACTTTCCGAGGAGGAACATTTCGTTGTTGTGCAAGCAGATGCCGACCGACGATTCGTCTCCCGCGGCGGAGAAAAATTGGAGGGGGCACTGCAAGCGTTCGGCGTGGATCCCCACGGTATGCTGACGTTGGACATTGGAGCGTCTACCGGCGGTTTTACCGATTGCTTGCTTCAACACGGCGCGGCGCATGTGATCGCCGTGGATGCCGGCATCGGACAATTGGCGGCGCCGTTACGGGGGGATCCGCGCGTGACTTCCATGGAAAAAATCAACGCACGTACTTTGAATTTGGAGACGATCGGCGGTCATCGGGTAGATCTGATCGTCATGGACGTGTCTTTTATTTCCGCCACGTATATCCTGCCTCGGTATGCGGATCTGTTGGTTCCGGGCGGAGAGGCGATCTGCTTGATCAAGCCGCAATTTGAGGTGGGACGCTCTTTTTTGGGAAAGGGCGGGATCGTGAAGGATGAAAAACTGCGTCAAGCTGCGATCGAGAGGGTGTGCAACTGTGCTTCTCAACATCATTTACAGGTGCGGAGTGTGATTCCGTCCCCGATTCTCGGCGGTGACGGAAACCGAGAATTTTTAGCGCATATGGTCTTGTGTCAGCCAAACACCGGGCAAAACCGGGAGTTCTCTTCGGATGTGTTGTGCTGATCGTGCGCGGCATGTCGGAAAGGAGCTGTTTCAAATGTTAAAGATCGCTTTGGTCACCAATTACAATATCTCGGAAAAGGCGGATGCCGCAGTGGCGGTGGCACGTGTGCTTGCGGGGCGGGAATGCGAAATATTGATTGCGGCATTTTACCGAGATAAAATTTTGCGAACGGGACGGCATATGTCGATCTTTCGGTACGTATCATCCGAAACCCTGTATGCGGAAGCCGGCGTGATCCTTGTATTGGGCGGCGACGGAACCATTTTGGATGCCGCAAGGCATGCGGCGGTCCGCGGAACGCCGATTCTCGGGATCAATCTCGGACGGCTTGGGTACATGGCGGAATTGGAACTGAGTGAATTGCATTTGCTGGAAAAAATATTCGACGGGGATTACAGGATCGAAAAGCGTTCCATGTTGCGGGTAGAACTGCTCAATGCGGGTCGTGAGTTGCGTTCTTTTTGCTACGCACTTAACGATGCGGTGGTTTCCGGGGGAGCGGTCTCCCGCATGATCGATCTGGAACTATCGGAGAACGGGACATCGGTCACCGATTATCGCGCCGACGGTATTATCATCGCGACTCCGACCGGATCGACCGCTTACTCCATGTCGGCAGGCGGAGCGGTCGTGGATCCGAGGGTTCCTTGCATCTGCGTTACACCGGTGTGTTCGCATTCCTTGGTTGCACGTCCGTTGGTCTTTTCGGATGCTTCGACATTGGAAATTCGCAACACTTCCGTGCGGGAAAAAATGCTGTATTTAACGGTGGACGGACGGATTCACTTTGAGGTATACCGCAATCAGATCGTTCGAGTGACCAAGGCATCGATGCAAACACGATTGATCCGTTTGAAAAACGGCAGTTTTTACAAAACTCTGCGTCAGAAAATGCAGGTTACATAACGGAGCCGATGATGATCGGAATTTTGAAACAAGTATGAGTTTCCAACGAAAGGAGCCATTCGAATCGGCATATGAAAAAAAACAGACAGGAAAAATTATTGGAGTTGATTTCAAGATATGAGATCGAAACGCAGG
>CAYPIV010000113.1:0-3893 GCA_964410895.1 uncultured Ruminococcus sp.
ACGGTACCGCTTGCGTGGAGGCTGTGCTGTTGACCGAGGAGATCCAAATACCGACAAAATCGGAATCAAGATAATCTTGCTGAGAAGTTTTTGGGGAATCTCGGATCAAGGATTCGTTCGTTGATACAAAGAGGCTGCCGATCCCAAGAGATCGGCAGCCGTTTTCAATCTTCTAAAGGATCGGTTTCTTCCAAAATCAGTCCTTCTTTTTTTGCTTTTTCGTATAAAAAGGACGCCTGCAACAGTCCTTTTTGGTGTACACGGTATGCGGTCCTACGGGAAAATCCGAGAAAATCGGCAACATGCTCAATGCGTTCTCCGCGAATGTAATGGTAGTAAAGGACCAATTTTTCTCTCCCGTTGCGCATATTTCCGATCAAAGATTCCACTTCATACATGCGTGCGCGCCAATAGGTTTCATCGCCCTCCAATACATCGTTGCATTCAAAGTCGGTTTCAAACGGTTTGCGTCTCTTTCGCTCATAGTGGCGCAGGTTCAACATATCTATACATAGTTGGTATCCGCACAAAAAATTGCGCACGTCAGCCACCGATCGATCTGTTTGTTTTTCGATCATATAACACTCCTTTTTTAACGCTTGGTGATCCGAATTTCAAAATCGGAAAGTGGTTTGAATTTCGGAAAACCGTAATTCAGATTGGTCAAGCAGAAAAGAAATTTATAAATAACAGTCGTTTTTAGTTGACTTTTTAGCAAAAATCGGGTATAATGATATTGTGTATATATTATAACGCATTTCCGAATTACTGTCAATATGAATTTCGGAATTTCGCAAACTTTAGATGGTTTCACAAATGGTTGGACACCGTTTTGCAGAATTCTCACAATTTTTTTACGAATTTTCGGAGATCCTGTCGAAAGTTTTGGTTTGAAAGGAGCAATCGGCTGAATATGGGATATCAGGACTTTGAAGCGCTGTTAAAGTCGTATGACGTGACGGTGTACCAAGTTGCCAAAGCCACGGGAATCGGTGCTTCAACTTTTACGGATTGGAAACGGGGACGCTCCACACCCAAAACCGACAAGTTGGCGCGCATTGCGGATTATTTTTCGGTCAGTTTGGACGAACTGATGGGAACCGAAAGCGGACAACGAAAGGCTGCGGCAAGTTATCAGACCATGCGCGCACATAAGCAGATCCCCGTGATCGGCGTGATCCATGCGGGAAGTCCGATCGTTACGAACGAAACGGTATTGGGGTATGAATTTGCCGATGTGGAGAACGTAGACGAATATTTTTATTTTCAGATCTGCGATGACAGTATGAAAAATTGCGGCATTATGAAAGGATCCCGCGTTTTGTTTCATAAGCAGCAGAATGCGGACAGCGGTGATGTTGTGGCGTGTTTGACCGATCACGGAACGGCTTTGGTCAAGCGGTTTCAAAAACAGCATCATCGGATCCTTTTGACTTCGGAAAATGAAATGTACAAACCGATCACACTGACTCCCGAAGATTTTGAGACCGGACGCGCGCGTATATTTGGGGTTGCCGTAGAAGTCAAAACCAAGCTATAATCTCTTAGAATCAAAAACGGAAAGGACTGAAATTATGATCGCTATCAGCATCAACGATCTTTCACTTTCATACGGAACCACTGCGATCTTGGAAGACGTCTCTTTTGCTTTGGAGGAGACGGATCGGCTCGGCATCATCGGCGTCAACGGTTGCGGCAAATCCACGTTGTTTCGTTTGATCTTAGGGGAGGTGACACCGAGTTCCGGGAGCATTTATTTGTCCAAAGGAAAAAGTGTCGGTGTGCTGACGCAGGACGGAGCATTTGAAGCAGGGGATAGCGAACAAACGGTAATGGAACGTATGTACCGCGCGTTTCCTCATTTTTTGCAAATGGAAGAACGGTTGAAACGGCTGGAACGGTTGCTGGAAACCGCGGAGGAACAAACGATTCGCGAATATACGGAGTTGCACGATCGGTATGTGCAAAGCGGCGGATTGGAATTCCGAAGTCGCTGTGCTTCGATCCTGCAAAAGCTCGGCTTTTCACAGGCAGCCTGTGAGCAAACGGTTTCCACGCTGAGCGGCGGACAAAGGACCAGACTTGCCTTGGCTGCGGAACTTTCCCGTGAGCCGGATATCTTAATGTTGGATGAACCGACCAATCACTTGGATATTGAAACATTGGCTTGGTTGGAGGGCTTTTTGGCGGCATATCCGAAATGTGTGATGGTGATCTCTCACGACCGATACTTTTTGGATCGTGTCACCAATAAAACCCTTGCGATCGAGCACCGAAAAGCAAAACTGTACCGTGGCGGATATACGCAAAGTATGGAGCAACGAAGGATCGATCGGGAGATTGCCGAGCGCCATTGGAAAAATCAGCAAAAGGAAATCGCGCGGCAGGAGGCTTATATCGCACAACAACGTGCATGGAATCGGGAGCGAAACATCATTGCCGCGGAAAGTCGGCAAAAGCGGTTGGATAAATTGGAGCGCTTGGAGCGTCCGCAGGACGCACCGAAAGCGATCCGCATGCAATTTTCCGAAGCATTGGCATCCGGAAACGATGTGCTTGAAGTTCGCGATCTTTCCATGGGATTTGGCGACCGCACGCTGTTTTCCCATTTGCATTTTCTCGTTCGCAGACAAGAACATGTTTTTGTCATCGGACCGAACGGTTGCGGAAAATCCACTTTGATCAAGCTTTTGCTTGGAAAATGGGCGCCCCGTTCCGGAGCGATCGAGATGGGATATCACGTTGAGATCGGTTATTATGATCAGGAAAATCAAAATTTAACGTCGGAAAACACCATTTTGGAAGAACTTTGGAATGCGTATCCCCAAATGACGGAGACCGAAATTCGAAATACGCTTGCATCGTTTCGGTTCCTCGGAGATGCGGTCTTTAAAACGGTTTCCGTACTCAGCGGCGGAGAGCGGGCAAGATTGACATTGGCAAAGCTGATCCTTTCGCATGTGAATTTTTTGGTTTTGGATGAACCCACGAACCATTTGGACATTGATTCGCGCGAAGCATTGGAAAGCGCCTTGGAGCAATTCGACGGAACCGTTTTGACCGTTTCTCACGACCGATATTTGATTGAAAAACTTGCCACACGTATTTTGGAGTTAAAGCCCGGGGAATGTTTTGGTGGAGATCTGTTGGATTTTCAGATCGATCGTCCGGGAAGCGCGTATACGGAGTTTCAAGCATATAAGCAGGCACGCATGGCGGAACGCGCCCTCGGCACAACGGAGGAAAAAGCCAAAACAACGGCTTCTGCAGGGAACAAGGAACAGTATTTAAAAGCAAAGCAGGCGGCGTCCGATGCTCGCAAACGAAGATCCTATTTTGAAAAACTGCACCGAGAGTGCGGTTTGTTGGAGGAAGAACTTTCCGAAATCGAAAAAGAGCTATTCGGTTCTGCTGCGTCCGACTATGTTCGAGCGGCAGAATTGGACGCACGGAAAAATCAAATTGAAGAACGGTTGTTGGCTGTTTACGAAGAATTGGAGCAAGAATAAAATACGGTCGTCTTTCCATGGAAAACGGAAGGGCGACCGTATTTTTTTAAAGAAAAAATGCTTTTGAAATTGAATTTTGACACTTATCGGATCTCTTGCTCTAAATTTCGAAATTCTTCGGTATCAAAAAAATCACTGAGCGTAATTCCGAAGCCGTCACACAGCAGTTTGAGTGTGACTACGCCCGGGTTTTGACTTTTTCCGTAAAGAATATTTTTAATGGAAGATGGAGCCACTGCGGATTCCATTGCCAATTTGTGGATCGACATTTTATGTTCGCCGAGAAGCTGAAGAATTCGATTTTTAATTGCTTGATATGTCCCCATAATTTTATCCCTTTGAATCTATTGAAAGAAGTTTAGGCTAATTATAGCCCAAACCGCT
>CAYPIV010000114.1:0-1375 GCA_964410895.1 uncultured Ruminococcus sp.
CTTTCCAATATCGATCTGCGGATCAAAGATATTTCCAATTCCCACACCTATCAGGGGATCAACGAAAATCTCACTGCCGCCAACTTCGGAAACGTGTCCGATCTGGCAAGTCAATCGGACCTTGCCCTCGGAATTGCCAACATGGTGGCGGAGACCATTGCAATGCTTTCGATCTTCGCCGCCCGCAACTATCAAATTCAGACGATCGTCCTCACGGGAAATTTGACCAATATTCTTCCAATCCGAACGGTTTTCGAGGGGCTTTCCGACAGTTTCGGCGTTCGATTCCTCATTCCGGAAAATTCGCAATTCGGAACGGTCATCGGTGCTGCGCTCAGCTTTGAAGCATAAAGTCAAACGTTTCGGAGCTGAAAAGCGACCGCTTGCCGTACCGGAAGATCGCACCGGTAAAGGTGTAAAAAACGAAAAAACTTTTTCTTTTCTATTGCATTCTCTCCCGTTTTATGCTATAATCACGCTGTTCTTAAATTTGAGATACGGAGATGAATCGTATGAGCATTCGAATCGGACTGTGCGGTTACGGCAATTTGGGACGCGGAGTAGAACTTGCGTTGCGCCAAACCTCGGATATGAAATTGGCAGCTGTATTTACAAGACGTCCTCCGGATTCTTTGCAATTGCAAACCGCCGATGTTCCCGTCTATTCGGTGGAAGAAGCCGCGCGGCATGCCCATGAGATCGATGTCATGATCCTTTGCGGCGGAAGTGCAACGGATCTGCCCGTGCAAACGCCACAAATGGCAGAGCTGTTTCACGTTGTGGACAGTTTTGATACCCACGCAAAAATTCCGGAACACTTTCAAGCAGTTGACACTGCCGCAAAAAAGAGCGGAAAAGTGGCGATCATATCGGTCGGATGGGATCCCGGCATGTTTTCCCTGAACCGTCTCTATGCCGCCGCGATCTTACCGAACGGACAGGGAGATACCTTTTGGGGAAAAGGCATCAGCCAAGGGCACTCGGATGCCATTCGCCGCATCCCGGGAGTTCGGGACGCAAAACAATACACCATTCCGATTCCGGAAGCGATGGAAGCGGTTCGAAGCGGCAATTGCCAACCGCTGAGCGCTCGGCAAAAACACCTCAGAGAATGTTTTGCCGTTGCCGAGGAGGGGGCTGATCTGCAACGGATCGAGCGGGAGATCAAGACCATGCCGAATTACTTTGCGGACTATGACACAACGGTCCACTTTATCTCCATGGACGAGCTCTTGCGAGACCATGCCGGAATTCCGCATGGCGGTTGCGTCATTCGGAACGGCAGCACCGGGCTTTGCGGAGAACATCGACATGTCATCGAATATCGCCTGCAATTAGACTCCAATCCGGAATTTACCGCTTCCGTATTAACGGC
>CAYPIV010000114.1:1475-3875 GCA_964410895.1 uncultured Ruminococcus sp.
CATGGCTTCCTCGATCACGGGAATTCCGAGTTGCTGTGCTTTGGAAAGCTTTGTTCCGGCAGCCTCTCCGGCAACCACAAACGCGGTTTTGGAGGAGACCGAACCGGAGACTTTGCCGCCTGCGGATTTGATCTTGGCGGTTGCTTCCTCACGCGATAGAGTCGGGAGGGTTCCGGTCAAAACAAAAGTCATCCCCGAAAACAGGTCATCCGCAGGCGCTGCGGTTGCAACGGTCAGCACCCCGACCTCCGTTAACCGTTCGCACAGTGCCACATTTTGCGGATGCGTAAAGAAATTGACTACGCATTCCGCCGTGATCTGGCCGAAATCGGGAATGGAACACAATTCCTCCACGGTAGCCTTTCGACAGGCATCCAAAGTTCCGAACCGTGCCGCCAACGCAGCAGCAGCCACCATCCCGACATTGCGAATTCCCAAAGCGTAGATCAACCGCTCAAGCCCTGCATGCTTGGAGCGTTCCACAGCGGCAATAAAATTTTGCGCGGACTTTTTTCCCATCCGCTCCACATGCAGCAAATCCTCTTCCCGAAGGGTGTACAAATCCGCCGCCGTCGCGATCAAGCCTTCTTTCAGCAAAGCGTCTACCATTTGCGGCCCCAATCCTTCGATGTTCATCGCATCCTTGGAAGCAAAATGTTCGATTCCGCGGGAAAGCTGTGCGGGGCATGTACTGTTGGTACACCTAGTTGCGGCACCTTCATCCGCATCATAAAAAACAGGTTCGCCGCAGGACGGGCAATATTTCGGCATTTCAAACTCCGGAAGTGCAGCACTGCGAAGTTCCGTGTGTGCCTTGACGACCTCCGGAATGATATCTCCCGCTTTTTGTACGCTGACAATGTCGCCGATCCGGATATCCCGTTCGCGGATAAACTCCAAGTTGTGGAGCGTTGCTTTCGAGACCGTTGTTCCGGCAAGACGGATCGGTTCCAAAACCGCTGTCGGGGTCAAAACCCCCGTTCTTCCCACTGCGACCGTGATATCCGAAAGTTTGGTTTGTTTTCGCTCGGGCGGAAATTTGTAAGCAACCGCCCATTTCGGGGTATTGGTCCCTTCTCCGAGCGTACGTCTGTCGAAAAGTTTGTCAATTTTGACAACAACTCCGTCAATATCATACGGCAAAGAATCACGCAGTTCTCCTAATTTTCGGATCTGTGCAACGATCGCATCCGATGCAAGGGTTGCACGGTTTTCCAACACGCGGAATCCCAAATCCGATAAGCGATCCAGCGCCTCGGTATGTGTAACGGGTGCATGCCCGTCCGCATACAGAGTTCCCTCCTGAAAATTAAAAACAAAAATATCCAACGCGCGCTCCGCAGCAATCTTCGGATCCAATTGCCGCAAAGAACCTGCCGCCGCGTTTCGCGGGTTGGCAAACAAAGATTGCCCCCGTTCTTCCCGCTCGGCATTCAAACGTTCAAATACCCGCCGCGGCATAAAAACTTCTCCGCGGACCGTAACGCTGACCGGCTCGCGCAACTGCAACGGAACGGAATGGACCGTACGCAGATTTTGCGTTACGTCTTCCCCGATGAACCCGTCTCCGCGCGTGGCTCCCTGAACGAAAATACCGTTTTCATATCGCAAAGAAACGGATAATCCGTCGATCTTCGGCTCAACGGAATACATCGGATCCGGCAATTGCTGTTCGATCCGCTGTAAAAAAACTTCCAATTCTTCAAAGGAAAAAACATCGGAAAGAGAATTCATTTGCACGGTATGGGTCACTTTTTCAAATTTATCCAATGCCTTTCCGCCGACCCGTTGCGTCGGCGAAGATGGATCGTAATATTCGGGATGTGCTTCTTCCAATGCCAACAGCTCCGCATACATACGGTCATATTCATAATCCGAAAGCTCCGGATCATCATCCACATAATACTTTTTGGCATGATAAGAGATCTGCGCACGCAATGTTTCCAATTTTTGTTTGATATTCTCCATCCGGCTTTCCTCCAACCGAAAAAATGCAGCTTGACGCAAGCATGCTCTCCTTTTATTATACCAATTTTTTCAAACTCTGTCAATCCCCTCTTTCGGATTCTTTCGGAATTGTTTCTACTTTTTAAACAAATTATGGAACGTAATGTAAAAAATCTTTGTTTTACCTTTACAAACATTGCAAACTATGCTATACTGATAGTGCCGAAAAAGACTTGCCTTTGACGGCGATACTCAAAGAAAAGCGAGGTGCCCATATGAAATTCAACATTGTCGGACGTCAAATGAACGTATACCAAGATATGAAAGCTTTGATCGAAAAGAAACTATCCAAGTTTGACAAATTTTTCTCCGATGAGGGAGATGCAACGGTAACCTTGAGCTGCAAGCACAACGAAAAAAGCATTGAGATCACGATCTCCGCGGCGGGAACAT
>CAYPIV010000115.1:0-3788 GCA_964410895.1 uncultured Ruminococcus sp.
CATTCCGATCTTCCATATGGAAGCGGGCAACAGATGCAAGGATGAGTGCTTGCCCGAAGAAACGAACAGAAGAATCGTGGATATAATTTCGGACGTCAATCTCGCATACAGCGAACACGCTCGTCGTTATCTCCATGAATGTGGTCTTCCCAAAGAGCGCACTTATGTAACGGGTTCTCCGATGGCGGAGGTACTTCACCGGAATCTTGCCGAAATCGAAGCAAGTGATGTTCTTGAGCGTCTTGGTTTGGAACCGAAGAAATATATTCTTCTTTCTGCTCACAGAGAAGAAAATATTGATACCGAAAAGAATTTTACAAGTCTTTTCACGGCGATCAACAAGCTGGCAGAAAAGTATGATATGCCTATCCTCTATTCCTGCCATCCTCGTTCCAGAAAGCGTTTGGAAGCAACAGGGTTCCAACTGGATGAACGTGTCCGCATGAATCAGCCGCTCGGCTTTCATGACTACAATCATCTTCAGATGAACGCATACGCGGTTGTTTCGGACAGCGGAACGCTCCCCGAGGAAAGCAGCTTCTTCACGAGCGTCGGTCATCCGTTCCCCGCAGTCTGTATCAGAACCTCCACGGAACGTCCGGAAGCGCTGGATAAGGCGTGTTTTATCCTTGCGGGTATTGACGAAAACAGTCTGCTCCAAGCTGTCACGACTGCGGTCGATATGTGCGACAATGGAGATCACGGAATTCCCGTTCCCAACTACGTTGAGGAAAACGTATCGACGAAAGTTGTGAAGATCATCCAATCCTATACCGGGGTTGTGAACAAGATGGTTTGGAGAAAATAAACGGAAAAGGGGAACGGTGTATGGATGAGAGGGAGATCCGACATCGATTGATCGAGATCCTTTCCGCGGTCGTAAACGAACGGGAAGCGGAGGAATCGATTCGACGAAAACTGACATCGGAGACGCTTCGTTCCGTATATTTGTTGGCAAAAGAACAGGATCTGGCGCATGTGGTCTCCGAGTTCGTATACCGAAATCATATCGAGGTCGACCGAGAACTGCAAACATACCTGCAACAGGAAGAAATGCTCTCGGTCTACCGCAACGAACAGATGAAATATGCAGAGCGGGAGATCCGCGGAGCGTTGGAAGAATCGAAGATCGCGTATATCCCTCTGAAAGGATCGGTGCTTCGTCCGTATTATCCGTATGAGAGGATGCGAACAAGCTGTGATATCGACATTTTGATCCATGAGTATGATATCGATGCCGCGGTCAAATGTTTGGAAAATCGGGGGTATCGGTGCGATAAACGGAATTACCATGACGTGTCGTTGTACTCCCCAAATCGGATCCATTTGGAATTGCATTTTCACCTTCGGGAAAATGTGACTGCCTTGGACGCGGTACTGAAAGACGCGTGGGAGCATGCGGTGCCGTGCGCTGGAGCTCAATATGCGTTCTCGCGAGAATTTTTTGCTTTTCATCTGTTTGCACATATGGCTTATCACTTTATGTCCGGAGGATGCGGGATCCGTTCCTTGCTGGATATTTGGGTGATGGATCGGAAGATGGGAATCTCCGATTCCTGTGCAAAAGAATTGTTGCAAAAAGCGGGGATTGATCGCTTCGCATCGGAAATGAGCAAACTTGCGGAATGCTGTTTCACCGATGGCGAGATCAACGGTATCGACGATCTTTCGGATTCCGTATTGAAGTATCTTTTCCAAGGTGGCATCTACGGCAGTCGCGAAAATCAGATCACGGTCGATCGCGCAAAGACCGGAAATTCCGTTCTATATGTGCTCAAACGGCTTTTTTTGCCGTATCGGTCCATGGCAATCGCGTACCCCGTATTAAAAAAAGCACCGTATCTTCTTCCGATCTTTTGGGGTGTTCGGTGGATCCGGGCTGTATTCGGCGGGAGATCCAAACATGTGATCGCCGAATTGGCATGTGTCGATCAAATGCCAAACGAAACGATCGAGGAGATGCAAAAGATCCGTTCGCAATTGGGAATATGATCGCCGAACGAAGATCGAAGTGCTCTTTTGGCGGGGAGTGTCGAAAGGGGGGCGTTTCTCTGCCGAACAAGGCAGACATCGAGAGAAGAAATGAAGAGATCGCAAACAACGTCCACAAAGATCTCGGAGGGGAAACGGGAATTTTGTTCCCGACACCCGGATCGCTTCGCGAAGGACTTCGGAAATTTGCGGAGTGGTATCATGAATTTTACCGTATTTGAAATACATGGGAAATGACCCTTAGGAAAGCAGTCTCCGCGTGTAAGAATGCTTGCATTTGCGGAGACTGTTTCTTTTGAAAAACGGTATGCGCTTGCCGTTCATCTCTGCGGACCCTCCCGATGTCTCATCAGCTTTGAAAAAAGCAGAGAAAAGAATCTGAAGAGGCGAGCCGTTCCGTTTTCGCTTTCTTCCGTCACTATGCGATTTTTTTTCGCACGTTCGACACTTCGCTTTTTTGAAACAGAGTTTTCCGATAGCTTTTTAATGACTTGAAACAGCAAAATGATATTAAATCACTATTTTACATAGTAGGTTGAAATTGATCAGCAGCATTCTTTGAACTGCATTCGGATAGAGAAAGCATGTGCACGTATTCCGGCTTTTTTCCCCGTTCGCCGTTTTTTAACTTTCGGACAATCGGAGACCGGGATGGCGAAAATGAGCATTTTGTCCGAAATGGTCATTTTTTGAAATCAAAATGGGATGTTCTCACCGTCTTTTTTTTGGTATGGTTGAATTTTGAATTGACAAAAATGCAAATAAATGGTATACTATGAGCAGAAACGAGCATATTTGTGCAATCGCGGGTTCCAAACGGTTGCTGTGCACGGAAAACGATCGAAAACCAATCGGAGGGTTGATATGTATAAATGTGAACGCGAGGCGGAAATTTTGACGCTGTTAAACGAAACCGAATATGCAACGGTGGAATATCTTGCCAAGAGAATGAATATCAGTCCTTCCAGCATCCGCCGCGATCTGAAAAATTTGGAAGAGCGTGGATTGGTCAATCGCAGTTACGGGGGTGTGAAAATTGCCGGTTCCGGCGGAAAGCAGATCCCGTTTTCTCTGCGCAGCCATGAAAACAGTCCTCAAAAAAAAGCCATTGCAAAGGCAGCGGTTGCATTGATCAACCCGGGGGATGTTGTGTTTTTAGACGGTTCCAGCAGTGCATATTTTGTAGCGGAGTTGCTGCCTTCCGTCAGTTGTTTGACTGTGATTACGAACAGCATTGATATTATGAGTTTTTTGTCGCAGTTTGACGTTAAAGCCTACTGCACCGGCGGAGTGATCTCTCCGGAAAACAGAGGGGTATTGGTCGGTGGTTATACGCAGGATTTCATTGAGCGAATTTACGCCGATGTTTCCGTATTTTCGGTTCAATCGGTTGCATCAAACGGAAACTATTACGATTGTTATTCCGAAGAGGTTGCCGCCAGAAATTTGATGATCCGACACTCCAAGCGTCGCATTTTGCTTTGTGACAGCAGTAAATGGAATAAAGTATCTCCGTTTTTGCAGGGTAATGTCGCAGATCTGGATTACATTGTCAGCGACCGAGATCTCAACATGTTGTTTGATCTTCCGACACCCGAAAAATATATTTTGGCTCCCGTTTTGAAAAAAGAATAAAAAACGATTTTGGATTTCTACTTTTTCCGTAGGGAAACCACTTTGGAATTGCGGCAATATGAAATAACAGCCCGGCACCGATCGTACTGCAACGATCGGTGCCGGGCTGCAGACTGTCGACCAAAAAGCGTTCACACTGCGGCAAAAGCCAAAGAGTGAAC
>CAYPIV010000116.1:0-3754 GCA_964410895.1 uncultured Ruminococcus sp.
CCTTTCAGTACGTGGAAAACGCAGTGTTCGAAAACTGTGTTTTCGATACCAAAGATGCTTTTTGGCATGCCAAAAACATTACGGTCAAAAACTGTACCGTAAAGGGCGAATATCTTGCGTGGTACTCCGAAAACGTAACCTTTATCCACTGCAAGATCAGCGGAACACAGCCGTTTTGCTACTGTAAACAGCTTCGTTTGATCGACTGCGAACTGACCGATGCGGACCTTTGCTTTGAGCGTTCGGAAGTCGAAGCTACCCTTTTGACTCCCGTCATCAGCATCAAAAATCCGTATGCGGGCACCGTCGTTCTGCCGCAGTTGGGCGAATTGATCTTGGATGATCCCCGCGCAAAAGGGATCGTCACGGTGACCGATGCCGCAAGCCCCGATCCGAATCGGCAACGCTGAAGACCGCGCCTTGCTCGGACCGCGTATGCCGTGTCCGAATGTTTCTACAGATCCCCGCCATTCTGCGTTTTCACCGCCCGACTCCCGTTTTTCCGAGATTTTAAAATACACAAAACACAGAGAGGAGATTCCAAATGAAACCGTATTTCAAACTGCTTCTGTTACTTTCCGTCGCCCTTTTATTACCGATGGGAACATTGGCATTGCCGACCGTTGCCGCAGGGGCAAGCGTTCCGAATTCCCCGCAAAAAGAAAAAGAAACCGTCGAGAAAGGGGCGAACGTCATTACGGAAAATCAATTCAAAGTGGCAGCTCCCGGGATCCCGAGTACGGTCAGTTTGCAAACCGCAATGTCTGCCGATTCCAACCATTACACGGCATCTCCCGTGGAAGTCACGGCAGGAGACGTTCTGTACCTTGCGCCCGTGGATCTTACGGACACATTTTGGATCATGGCGGCTTATGACGCTGCCGGCAACGGGTTCTCCGAAACGATCGATCCCTCCGATACCGAGGAGGTACAGGCATTTTCCGACAACACCGGAAGCATCGTCAAATACACGGTACCGAGCGAGGTATCCTACGTCATTCCCATTTGCCCAAAAGCCCATGCAACAACCACGGTCATGACCAAAAATCAACCGTTTACCGAACAGGATTACCGTGCCTATCTGTCCTCTTACCAAGCAGATGCCGCAACCCCGATCGTCGAGGACAGTTCTCTCAAAGGCAAAAAAGCACTGTTCATCGGCGATTCCATCAACGCCGGTTCTTATGACGTTCTTCCGCCCTCGACCGGAAAAGCATTTGCAGGAAGGATCGCTCTTTCCACCGGATTGCAGGTCACCAATGTGTCGGTCGGCGGAGCCACCTTACTGAAACGAACCGATAAATCTTGGATCGTCGATCAATTGGACTCCCAAAAAGAACAGGATTTTGATTTGATCGTTGTGTTCGGCGGGGTCAACGACATTCGTTACAGCGCCGGGGTCGGTACGTTTGTTACCAATGAAGCGCAAACCGGTAAGATCAACCACTTTACCGCAGGCTTGCAGTATCTGTTGCTCCGTGCAAAAGAACAGCACCCGAATGCCGAGATCGTGTACATTTCCTGTTTCCCGCTCCCCAATCACAAGGTCGGAAACGCCTCCGATATGAGTGCTTACGTAGCATCGGCGGCAACGGTCTGCGAAGCGTACGGAGTCCATTTGATCGACCTGTATCGCAACGAGGAGCTGACAGAACGGTTGCAACCGCAAACGGTTCGTTATCTGCCGGATCTTTTGCATCCCACCAGTGAAGGATACGATCTGATCACTCCGTACATCCAAACGGAGTTGGAAGAAATCTTTCAAGTTGAGAACGTTGTTGATCAAACGACCGCTGCGATCGAATCCTCTTCCGAATCGGTACCGGACACTTCCGCCCCCATTGCACGGGAGACCACCGCATCCGCGGTATGCGGCACCGACGATTCCGAAAAGCAGACCGGCGGCTGTTCCGCTTCCGCGTCCGGCACAGCGGCAATCCTTGCGGCTGTTGGCGGCGGAACGGCAATGTTACTTCAAAGCAAGAAAAAAACGGTAAAGAAAGCCGATAAAAAGCAGTAACGGGCTCTCTCTTTCAAACATGCACAGGCATTCGCAAAAAAGCGGATCTCAACCTGTCGATGTTGCCGAAAGAGATCGTTCCGAATGCCTGCTTTCGCAGTTTGATTTTCAAAAAACGGGTCCGAACCGGGTTGGCGTTCTCCTTGCGCCGACTCACTTCGGGTCCGTTCTTTCGTTTTTTGTTTCTTTTTTTCGTTTTTTTGAAAAAAGAGTTGACAAACGCAAAAAAATAAGGTAAAATAGACGGGACATAAAAGGGAGTAGTTTCCGCAGCCCTCGGTTGCGTGGCAAATTCGCCAGACCGATCTCGCAAGAGATCCGGATTTGCATAAACAACGGTTTAAAACAAGACTTTTATCGGGTGCGATAAGTCTTGTTTTCTTTTTACCGTTCCCTGCTCCGAAATCAAGAAAGGAAAACTGCTATGGAAATTCTTTACGAAAACTTTCTCTCGCTCTTCACCGGAGACGGATGGAAGTACATGGTCATGTGGGCAATCGGAGGACTTTTGATCTATCTTGCCATCAAAAAAGACATGGAACCCTCTCTCCTGTTGCCGCTCGGATTCGGAACGATCATGGTCAACCTCCCCGCATCCGGCGCCATCACACAGATCGTAGACGGCGTTCTGACCGAAGGGCCGTTGAGCACGCTGTTTGAAGCTGGCATTGCCAACGAACTGTTTCCGCTGATCCTCTTTATCGGCATCGGCGCCATGATCGACTTCGGTCCCGTGCTTTCCAACCCGAAACTGATGATCTTCGGAGCTGCCGCACAGTTCGGTATTTTTATGACGTTCTGTTTGGCATCGTTGTTTTTTGATCTGGATGCGGCGGCATCGATCGGAATCATCGGTGCGGCAGACGGTCCTACCGCCATTGTTGTCGCACAAAAACTGTTGGGCAATGATTCCAACATCACAGGTGCCATTATGGTTGCCGCCTATTCCTACATGGCGTTGGTTCCGATCATCCAACCGCCTGTGATCAAATTGCTGACGACCAAAAAAGAGCGCTTGATCCGTATGCCTTACAAGGCAAAAAATGTCTCCAAAACCACTCGGATCCTATTTCCGATCATCATCACCGTCATTGCAGGTCTCGTAGCACCGTCCTCGGTCGCGCTGATCGGATTCTTAATGTTCGGAAACTTGATTCGGGAATGCGGTGTTTTGGATTCGCTTTCCGAAACCGCACAAAAGGTATTGGCAAATTTGATCACCATTTTCCTCGGGATCACCATTGCAACCAAAATGAATGCACAGGACTTTTTGCGCGGAGAAACGCTTTTGATCCTCGGTCTCGGCTTATTTGCCTTTATTTTCGATACCGCAGGCGGTGTTTTGTTTGCAAAATTCTTGAATCTCTTTACCAAGGAAAAAGTCAATCCGATGATCGGAGCCGCCGGTATTTCCGCGTTTCCCATGTCTGGTCGTGTTGTCCACAAAATGGGCTTGCAGGAGGATCCGCAAAACTTTTTGCTGATGCATTCCATCGGTGTCAATGTTTCCGGACAGATCGCATCTGTCATTGCCGGCGGATTGATCTTGAGTTTCGCCGCAGGATTCGGCGCCTTTATTTAATGAAAAAGGAGAATGAATATGAGCATCTTTGATAATTTCAGATGGGACCGTTTCTTATTTTCGCTAACCTATATGTGGCAAGGAATGCTGTGTATTTTTGTTGTGATCTCCGTGATCATTCTGTCCGTCATGCTTTTGAACCGCATCACCGA
>CAYPIV010000117.1:0-3668 GCA_964410895.1 uncultured Ruminococcus sp.
GGAAGATATGGAAATTGGTTTGGACAACGATGCACATATGGAGACGGTTGTTCTTTTAAGTCGGCAAATCAACATTCATACTATGAATCTGAATCCTTCTCCGTTTGAAATGATCAAGAGCGGAGAAAAGACCATTGAGCTCCGTTTATTTGATAAAAAACGTCAGCAAATAAAAACGGGGGATCGGATCGTTTTTACCAATACCGCTACCGGCGAAACGCTGAATACCACGGTTGTGAAGTTACATCGTTTTGATAGTTTCAAAGAATTATACAAATCGCTGCCTCTTCTAAAATGCGGATACACTGCTGAAAATGTTGACAGTGCGAAGCCGTCTGATATGGAATCATATTATTCTGTTGCAGAACAGAACGAATACGGCGTTGTGGGAATTGAACTTTGTCGACCGAAACAAATTACAGATGAGGGTGTCGCGTGTATTACAAGAAAATAAATCAACAAAGCTCAACCGCTTCAAACGGTATGATCGAAATGAGAGGTATGTATAAGTGTCGGATGATTTTAAAAAATATTTAGATTCCAATAATACTGAATATAAATGTAAGGAAATTGCTTTAACTTCAAAATCGTATAAGCATATTTATGAGCAGGAAAACAAAAAGCAATTATCGAATTTTCAGGACAATAGCGAAATGGCAACATATGGTGATGCGTTGTTGAAATTTGCACTTTGCAAGATTTTGTTTGAAGAGAATGTCAAAAATATTACCGAAGCAAAAAAGAACTATGAGTGTGATGAGGTTTTAGTCAAAATTGTGGCGGAACACTATGGTTTATTGTCAGATATACATTGTGACCGAGATGATGACAACATTCCAAAAGATTATGATTACCGGAAAGGAAAAAACGGCTCGCCACACAAATACATTGCCACAGCGGTAGAGGCATTGTTAGCTGCATATTATTTGGATCATCATGAAAATTTTGATTCAGTGGTTAAGATTGTGAGATGTTGGAAAAAACTGATTGACGAAACAAAAGAATGGTGAAATATTTCAACTTGGAAACCTTAAGATGTCCCCGCTTTGCAGAACTTTTGCCGTCTTGATTCATGTCGAGACGGCATTCTTTTTGCCGGAACTTCCAAATCGGCAACGAATCGATTTATGCGTTTAACGGGAACGGCGCTTGCCGAACAAAGACCGGAACTGTTCGAACAGAAACCAGCCATCCGCCGGCGAAAGGCGGATGGCTGGTTTCTGCAATTTGGTATGGATCGGACGTCCCGCCATTGACTCAGCAATAGCGATACTCCTTGCGCTTGATTCCGTAAAAGACAAAGGTCACGATCATTGCGAGACAGTCCGCAACGACCAAAGAATACCAAACTCCGTTCAGCTCGAAAAACACGGGCAAGATCAGCACGCAGGCAATCTGAAAAAGCAAGGTCCGCAAAAACGAGATCGCCGCCGAAACGATGCCGTTGTTCAATGCCGTGAAAAATGCGGAACCGAAAATACTGAATCCGCTGAACAGCACGGACAGGGCATAAAAACGGAACGCCGTGATTGTCATATCCAATACAACGGGGGCATTCCCGACAAAGAGGTTTGACAAAGGAACGGAAAGTGTGAAAGCGGTTGCCGCCAATATCACACCGGTACATGCGATCAAAACGTTGCTTTTTCGGAATAATCCTTTTAATTCGTCCTGATTTTGTGCTCCGTAATGGAATCCGATGACCGGCGCGATTCCGATGGAATAACCGAGAAATACAGCTGCAAAAATAAAACCGACATACATTACCGCGCCATAAGCCGCAACCCCGTTTTCACCGGCAAATTCCATCAATTGACGATTGTAAAGAATGGAAACGACCGACATGGAAATGTTGGTGACCAACTCCGAAGCTCCGTTGGTGCAACTGTCAAAGAGTGCCTTTCCGTCCCAACGGAACGTTCCGAGTTTTAACCTGCCGGAGTTCTTTTTGGAAAAGTAAACGAGCGGTGTAATGCCTCCGACGCACTGTGCAAGGCTCGTTGCAATTGCCGCACCGGCAATTCCCCATTGAAAAACGATGATGAACAGGGCATCCAACACAATGTTGGTCAACCCGGCGCCGACGGTAATGATCAATCCCAATTTCGGTTTCTCGGCGGTCACCAAAAAACTTTGAAACAGGTTCTGTAACATAAAAGCGGGCAGTGCGATCAACAGGATGCGGCCGTAGGTAACACAATCCGGTAACAGCTCTCGGTCGGCGCCCATCGCAGTCGCGACCGGCTCGATCAGGAGGATCCCCAATCCCGAAAGAATCAAACCGCTGAGGACCGTGATCAATACCAGCATGGAAAAGATCCGGTTTGCTTTTTCCGTATTGTTTTCTCCCAATGTGGCGGAAACCAATGCGCTGCCGCCTGCCCCGAACATAAACCCGATGCAACCGAGGATCTGCGTGAACGGCATGATCAAGTTGATTGCCGCAAACGGTGTGATGCCTACAAAATTTGAAATGAAAAAACCATCCACCACGCTGTAAACGGAGGTAAAGATCATCATAATAATCGTAGGCAAGGTAAAACGGAGCAATTTGCCGTAATGAAAATGGTCTGAAAGTTGAATCTGCATTTATCGGATTTCCTTCATTTCTTCTCGGATTTGGCATAGAAAGCGTTCGGTCAATTGCATATAAAGCTCCCATTCATCCCGCGACCACGAAGAATAGATCTTTTTTTCCGCGTCCAGCACGCGGCATACCGTTTTGCATACGGTTTCTTCCCCGGCTTCCGTCAGGCATACGCGTTTTGCTTTTCCGCCTGCGGACTCCAGATAGATCAGTTCCTCTTGTTCCAACTTTCGCAGAGCGGAATTCACGGTTTGCTTATTCAATCCGGACAAGCGGATCAACTCCGGCAAACGGCATTGTCCGTTATTGTCGGAAAGGGTATACAAGATCAGCATGACGCTGTCGGAAAATCCCTGCCGAACGGCAACTTCGTGGTATACTTCATCGATCTCGGAAAGCAGGCGGTTGTATCGCCGAATTTCCGATTGATTGATCTGTTCCATAGCGTTCTCCTTTTATGTACGAAATCATACATGCAAGATTATAGTATGAAATCGTACATCTGTCAATACGATATACAAAAGTTCATAAAATCGTTACAAATCGGCGGGTCCGCGGAATCGATCTGTCAAAAGGCGATCGATTCGGCAGCAGAAACACTGCGGGCGCCATCGCCGTCCGCGGCAAGTCAAGATCCTCGGTCCGTTTGTTGCGATGTCAGCCGATTTCGGTATCTTATCACAAATAAAAATGCAGTGTCGGAAATCATGACGTTTGATTTCGACACTGCATTGATCTTATCAGAAAGATTCGGATCCGATCCTCCGAAACAACGGGGCATGGGATCGGTTGGACACACGATACACTCTAACGGATGAAAGTGCGGTCACACCGTTTGCACCAATCGACCGTCCCGCCGTTTTAAAGGGGACCGTTACCGTTCCGAGTTTGGAAACACCCGTCGTCTTTTCCCAAAAAGGAGTTGCGGTCTCATGGCAGATCCCGTAAGGAACGGGGATTTTGAGAGACAATCTTTACGAACCGGATCCCGTTTCGGAATGGTCCTCTTTTTTGCGCTCCGACCGATCGGTGATGCGGTTCAAAAGCATGACGGACAGAATGATCACGGAGATCACAACAA
>CAYPIV010000118.1:0-3654 GCA_964410895.1 uncultured Ruminococcus sp.
AGCTTTCCCGCATGCTGGTGGTGACCTTTACCCGCGCCGCCGCCGCCGAATTGAAGAGTCGGATCGCCGCGGCGCTTTCCGAAGCGTTGGCAAACGATCCGGAAGATCCCCATCTCACAGCGCAATTGTTTCAATTGGGCAGCGCGCAGATCTCCACGATCGATTCGTTCTTTCAAAAGACCGTGCGGGAGCACTTCGAACAGTTGGATATCCCCGCTTCGTTCCGGATCGCCGAGGACGGCGAGCTTAGTGTGCTTTCGACCGAGATCTTAAGCTCCGTCATCACCCATTTTTATACCGTATACGCAAATTCGGAGCGGAGTGCGGATCCCGATGCTCCGTTTCAAAGCATCACTTCCAACCGATTTGCCTCCGCACTCAACCATTTGATGAGCAATCGAAGCGACGGAAAACTGATCCCGCTCCTCTTGGATTTTTACGAACAGTTTTCCAAAGATCCGCTCGGGATCGACCGTTTGAAGGAATTGGCGGTACAACTGCGCGGCGAATGCGGACTTCCCTTTTTGCAAAGCACTTACGGGAAAGGCTTGAAAGAAAGCTACCGTTCCCTATTTTCGGAAGATCTCGAAATTCTCCAAGACTTTGCGATCCGCTTATCCGCCGATCCCGCCGCCGAGGTCATATGCTCCGGATTGCTGTCCTCCGACCGTGATTTCGTTACCGCGCTTTTGCGTGCTTGGGATTCGGATTCGATCCTTACGGTACATCGGACCGCCGCATCCTTTATTCGGGGCAGTTTTCCGCGGATCAAGGAAAAATCCGATGAGATCTTACGCTTTCAGGCATGGAGAGACCTTTTCAAAAAGCACGTGGAATCCCTGCAAAAAGATCTTTCGGACGTCAATGATACCCTTTCCGACCAAATCTTGCAGACCGCGGAACTGTGTGAAATGCTGCACCTGCTGTTTCAAACCTATCAAACCCGTTTTTTGGAGGAAAAGAAAGTGCGGGGAGTGTTGGAATACCAAGACATTCGCAGCATGCTCTACCGCCTTTTGATCGCCGAGGACGGTTCTTTGACGGCAACGGCAAAAACGCTTTCCGCCAAATATGACGCCGTCTATATCGACGAATATCAAGATGTAGACACCGTTCAAGATCACATTTTCGCCGCGATCGGCGGCGACCGCCGCTTTATGGTCGGGGACATAAAACAAAGCATTTACGGATTTCGCGGAAGCGAACCTTCCATTTTCGCCGCCTATCGCCGCGCGTTTCCGTTGCACACGGAACCGACGGAAGCCCCCGTTACCGGAAGATGCGTCTTTATGTCCGAAAATTTCCGGTGCAACCGACCGATCATTGATTTTACCAATCAAGTATGTTCTTTCCTGTTTTCCGCCAGCGATCAAAGCATCGGTTACCGCCGAGAGGACGATCTGTGTTGTTCCAAACCGCAACCGGAACATCCGCAACCGGTCCGAATTGCGGTATTCCCGCCGACGGTTTCCGCCAAAACCGAGACCGATCGCGCATCTTCCGAGAACATCGCCAAAGCCGATCCGGAAGCCGTTTGGACCGCGCAGGAGATCAAACGTTTACTGCGATGCGAAACGTTGGACAACGGCGCTCCCATCACCCCGTCCGATATCGTCATTCTCGTTCGTTCCAAAAAACACGGGGAACCGATCCTGCGAGAACTGCGAAAACGAAAGATCCCCGTTCGTTCCGACGCCTCGGATAACCCGTTGCATACCCCGATCGTAACCGATTTTGTCAATTTGCTCCGCAGTATCGATAATCCGTACCGTGACCTGCCGCTCTCCGAATTTTTACTGTCGCCGATCGGGGGATTTCAGCTGTCGGAATTGGAGACCTTACGCTCGGCGCTTCCGTCCCGACATGCGCTGTTCGATGCCTTGGAATTCGGTGCGTCCGAAGCGGAGCCGCATTTGGCACAAAAGGTCGCCGCCTGTTTGCGGTGGCTCGAAAAATTGCAAAAGCTTGCATCCGTACATGCAGCCGATCGTTTTCTGGAATTGTTGTACCGAGAGGAGCAACTCAAACCCTATATCGCGCATCCTGCATTTCAATATCTTTACGATCAGGCAAGGATCTACCAACGTTCTTCTTGGTGCGGTCTTTACGGTTTTCTTCAGCATGTTGACAAATTGTTGGAAAAAGAGGAAATCAAGGTACCGTCCGCCACGGCCGAGCGCGCCGTTACGGTCATGACGATCCATCGCTCCAAAGGATTGGAATTTCCGGTCGTTTTCCTTTCCCGCTGTGCGGCACCGTTCAACAAGGACGATCTGAAAAAGCCGTTGCTGTACCACAAAAATATCGGATTTGCGTCCCTTCTCTACAATGAGAGCAGTGCCTTGCAAGAGGACAATCTGTTGCGGACCGCCGTCAAACGCTCCGTAGAGCAGGATCTTGCGGAAGAAAGCATCCGTACCCTGTACGTTGCACTGACACGGGCACGCGAGCGTCTGTACGTAACCGGGACCCTGCGTGCCAAATGGGAGACCGTCAAAGCACAGGCAGATGCGATCCGCCGCGGAAAACGCATGTCGATCCTGCGCGGACAAAGTTATTTCACTTGGATCCTTGCCGCCGTTGCCGAACAAGGTCACACCGCCGGGCAGTCGCATACATGCTTGCATTTCTGGACGTCGGAAGAAATTGCATGCCTTACCGCAAACGAAACCGTTTCGAATCCCGATGCTCCGACGCAGGCACTCATACCGGCGGATCCGCCAACCGAGCGTCTAACGCAAGCGGAAACGGAATACGTAAAGATCTTACAACAGGGTACGTCCGATCTTGCCATGCAAAATCCCCTGCAAAAGATCCCTTCCAAGCTTGCGGCTTCCCATCTGCGCCCGAATCTCTTGGAAGATCTGATCTCGGAAACCGCAGACGACCGTGCCGTTCTGACGCAGCTGGAGCTGATGCAAAAGGAGGGCTCCTTTGACGCACTTTTAAACGACCGCAAAGCACCGAAAGCTACCGACATCGGTACCGCGACCCATGCGTTTTTGGAATTTTGCGATTTTCGGAACTTTGCCGAAAACGGGATCGATGCCGAATGCGATCGTTTGTTGGAAAAGAAATTTATCTCTCGGCAAACAGCCGCTCTTCTCAACCGCGGGCAATTGCAAGCGTTCCGCGAAAGCGAACTGTTGCAATGGATCCTATCCGCAAAAGAGCTGCGACGGGAGTTGACGTTCGGACTGTTTTTCCCCGCCGCGGAGATGACAGACAATCCCAAATTGCAAGAGTTGCTCCGAGAAGAGTCGATCTTTGTGCAAGGTTCCATCGACCTTTTTCTGACGCTTGCCGACGGAAAAACGGTTTTGGCTGACTACAAGACCGACCGTTTGTCCGCCGAGGAGCTTGCCGATGACGATCTGCTTCGCCGAAAGATGCAACGAACACACGGGCACCAATTGGCTTGTTACGCAAAAGCCATACGGGAACTGTTCGGAAAGGATCCGGATGAGATCCGCATCTATTCATTACCCGCAGGCCGCTCGGTTTCCATTCCGCTTTCTTCGGATCATCTCCGATCCCCCGTTTCCGATTTTTCGTAGAATACACGGAAGGGTTCGGGACAGCTGTCCCGAACCCTTCCTCAGACTGTAGACAAAAAGAGCTGTCGTATTGACGGACACCTGCCCATATGGTATA
>CAYPIV010000119.1:0-3650 GCA_964410895.1 uncultured Ruminococcus sp.
AGATTGCCGGTGAGTTGTTGCCTTGCGTCATTCATGTTTCGGCTCGTTGTGTGGCTTCTCATGCACTCAATATTTTCGGTGATCACTCCGACATTTACGCATGCCGTCAAACCGGTTTTGCAATGTTGGCTGAATCCAATCAACAGGAGATCATGGATCTGGGTGCGGTTGCACACTTGTCCACCATCAAGGGACGCGTTCCGTTCCTGAACTTCTTTGATGGTTTCCGTACCTCTCACGAGGTTCAAAAAATCGCGGTTTGGGATTATAAGGATTTGGAGGAGATGGCAGATAAGGATGCCATTGCCGCATTCCGTTCCCGCGCACTCAATCCCGAACACCCCGTCCTTCGCGGCTCTGCCGAGAACGGCGACATCTTCTTCCAACACAGAGAAGCATGCAATCCTTACTATGAGGCACTTCCCGCAATCGTGGAAGAGTATATGGGTAAGGTCAACGCAAAGTTGGGTACGGATTATAAACTGTTTAACTATTACGGTGCACCCGATGCAGAGAAGATCATTATTGCAATGGGATCTGTTTGCGATGTTGCCGAGGAAGTTATTGATTATATGATGGCGGCAGGCGAGAAAGTCGGTTTGGTTAAGGTTCGTCTTTACAGACCGTTCGTTGCTGCAAAGTTGGCAGAAGCCATTCCCGCAACGGTTAAAAAAATTGCGGTTTTGGACAGAACCAAAGAGCCGGGTGCATTGGGAGAGCCGTTGTACTTGGATGTTGTTTCTGCATTGGCACAGACCGGTGTTCAGGCAAAGGTCGTTGGCGGTCGTTACGGTTTGGGCTCCAAGGATACCACGCCGGCATCCATTTTTGCCGTATATGCAAATTTGGATCAGGAAGAACCGAAGAACGGCTTTACCATCGGCATTGTGGATGACGTGACCGGACACTCTCTGCCGGAGACCGAGGCTCCCGATACCGCTTCCGCCGGAACGGTTGCCTGCAAGTTCTGGGGATTGGGCGGCGACGGTACTGTTGGCGCAAACAAAAACTCCATTAAGATCATCGGTGACTACACCGACAAATACATTCAGGCATACTATCAGTATGACTCCAAAAAGACCAACGGTGTTACCATTTCGCACTTGCGTTTCGGTGACAAGCCGATCAAGTCTCCTTACTATATTACCAAAGCAAACTTTGTTGCCTGCCACGTTCCCGCTTATATTCTCAAAGGATATAAAGTTGTTCAGGACGTTAAGCCGGGTGGTACCTTCCTGTTGAACTGCCAGTGGACGGCTGAGGAAGTGGAGAAGCATCTTCCCAATTCCGTCAAGAGTTACATCGCCAAGAATAATGTTCAATTCTATATCATCAACGCGATCGACAAGGCGCGTGAAATCGGTATGGGTAAGAGAACCAATACCATTCTGCAATCGGCATTCTTCAAGCTTGCCAATATCATGCCCATTGACGAAGCCGTGGATCATATGAAGTACATGGCAAAGAAGTCCTATTTGAAGAAGGGCGAAGCGGTTGTTGAGATGAACTATAAGGCGATCGACGCCGGTGTTGACGCACTGGTGAAGATCGATGTTCCGGCGGCATGGGCAAACTTGCCGGCGGATGCTGCCGAGACTCCCGCAACCGGTAAGCGCGCTGAGCTTGTGGATTTTGTGAACCGGGTGGTTCGCCCTGTTTCCTCGATGAACGGTGATGTACTTCCTGTTTCTACCTTCTCCAAGTATGCCGACGGTACTTTCCCGCAGGGATCGACCGCATATGAGAAGAGAGGCGTTGCAGTGGACGTTCCCGTATGGAACCCCGAAAACTGCATTCAGTGTAACAACTGTGCGTTTGTATGTCCGCACGCCGCAATTCGTCCTTTCGCAATGACGGAAGAAGAGGCGGCAAATGCACCCGCTTCCACCAAATTTACGGCAAAGCCGGTTATAAAGACCAATTATAAGTTCACCATGGCAATCAGCCCCTTGGATTGTATGGGTTGTACCCTTTGCGTCAAGGCTTGTCCCGTTTCCGTTAAGGCACTGAAGGACGGTACACCCGAAAAGGCGGCAATTGCAATGACGACACAAGAGAGCCAGTTGGATCAACAGGCTGCTTTCGATTATGCAGTTGCAAATGTTTCCGAAAAGAAAGAGCTGATCAATGCAACCGTCAAGGGCAGTCAGTTCAAGCAACCGCTTCTGGAGTTCTCTGGCTCTTGTGCAGGCTGTGCCGAGACTTCCTATGCACGTCTTGTGACTCAGCTCTTCGGTGAGAGAATGTATATTTCCAATGCAACCGGATGTTCCTCTATTTGGGGTGGATCTGCACCCGCAACGCCTTATACCGTCAATCGTGAGAGCGGTCGCGGTCCCGCATGGGGCAACTCCCTGTTTGAGGATAACGCCGAACACGGTTTGGGAATTGCGTTGGGACAAAAGACCATTCGGAATCGTTTGATTGCAAAGGTGAAAGAAATGGCGGCTTCCGACAAGGCGAGTGCAGAGTTCAAGGCTGTTGCCGAGGAATATCTTGCAACTGCCGAGGACGGCGAAAAGAATACTGCCGCTACCGCCGCTTTGGTTGTTGAGTTGGAAAAAGCGGCAAAAGAAGGCTGTCCTGCGGCTTCCGCGATTCTCTCCGAGAAAGAATACCTCTCCAAGAAGTCCGTATGGATCTTCGGTGGTGACGGTTGGGCATATGACATCGGATTCGGTGGTTTGGATCACGTTTTGGCTTCCGGCGAGGATGTCAATGTATTTGTCTTTGATACCGAGGTTTATTCCAATACCGGCGGACAGGCGTCCAAGGCTTCCAATATCGGACAGGTTGCTCAATTTGCGGCGGCAGGTAAAGCCATCGGTAAGAAGAGTTTGTCCGAGATCGCAATGTCTTACGGCTATGTTTACGTTGCACAGGTTGCAATGGGTGCTGATATGAATCAGCTTTTGAAGGCACTGAAGGAAGCGGAAGCTTACCATGGTCCTTCTCTGATCATCGGTTACGCACCTTGTGAGATGCACGGTTTGAAGGGCGGTATGCAGAACTGTCAGTTGGAAATGAAGAAGGCTGTGGAAGCAGGTTATTGGCAGATGTTCCGTTATAACCCGACGCTGGAATCCAACAAGCTGACCATTGACAGCAAGGCACCCACGGCAGATTATGTGGACTTCATCAAGACCGAGACTCGTTATGCGCGTTTGGCTCAATCCTTCCCCGAAAGAGCGGCAGAACTCTTTGAGAAGGCAAGCAACAACGCCAAGGCGAAGTATGACAGATTGCTCAGAATGGGCAAACTTTACGAATAATCGAATCTGTTCATGGAACAGATAAAAGGGGTTGGCTCAAATGCTTTGCATTTGAGCCAACCCCGCGCGTTTTGGACATTTTCAAAGAGGATTGGAGTGTCCCGTATATCGGTTCCGCTTTTTTGTTCAAAATGTAAAAAGGAAGCGACTGATTCGTTCGTATCGGTAAAAATCATTTTTTCGAGTCGATAATATATTCGCAATCGACAGAGTATTCTGGTTCGCTTTTTTTGATAAAAATCAGAGAATTTGGAAAAAAAGAAAAAATATTTTGAAAAACTCTTGACAAACCAACACATTTGTGATAAAATAAAAAAGCTGTGTGGAGAGATGGCTGAGCTGGTCTAAGGCGCACGACTGGAAATCGTGTTTAGGCTA
>CAYPIV010000120.1:0-1896 GCA_964410895.1 uncultured Ruminococcus sp.
TTGACCGTAACGGAAGAAAATATGGAACAATTTGCCGTCATGGGATCGGCATACATGAAAAAAATGTACGGGATCGAAAGCCCGCGGGTAGGACTTTTGAACAACGGTGCGGAGGCATGTAAAGGAACCGAAATGCGTCAGGCGGCATACCGTTTGTTGGAAAAAAATCCGGAGATCCGCTTTGTCGGAAACGTGGAAGGAAATACGGCTCCTTTTGATGTTTGCGACGTTTTGGTAACGGACGGTTTCACCGGAAATATTTACCTGAAAGGGGTAGAAGGACTCGGCAAAATGCTTTTGAAACGATTGAAAGGCATTTTGTACGCTTCTCCGGCTACCAAACTTGCCGCTCTCACCATGAAAAAGCAATTTTCGGAAATGCGAACGGATTACGATTCTTCCAATCACGGCGGCGCACCGATCTTGGGGATTGCCAAGCCCGTGATCAAGGCGCACGGTTCCTCGGATGCCAATGCGTTTAAAAATGCGATCCGACAAGCGATCCGCTATGCGGAATCCGGCGCGATCTATGATATCGCCGAGGCGACCCGACGGTATCACGATCGAAAAAAAGAGGAGCAGGCAAAAAACAAAGCAGAGCAGTCTTTCAAAGAAGGCTCCGCGCAAGAACTTGCGAACGGCTGAGACAGGAGAAAGGTTGGATTATGTTAGAGCAACAATTAGACGAGCTTCAGCGCAAAATGGGGTATCGGTTTCGGGATCCGAGCTATCTTTGTCGGGCATTGACACATTCTTCCCATTCCAATGAGACCGGACTCAGGGATCACCATTTGCGTTGTAATGAGCGTTTGGAATTTCTCGGAGATTCCGTGTTATCCTTGATCACCAGCAACTATTTATATCGGACCTTTTCGGATCTTCCGGAGGGAAATTTAACGCAGATGCGGGCTGAAATCGTTTGCGAACGGGCTTTGGCTGAGGATGCAAACCGGTTGGAACTCGGTCGGTTTTTGTTACTCGGAAAAGGCGAAGCGCAAAACGGCGGAGCACAAAAGCCGGCAATTTTGGCGGACGCTTTCGAAGCGCTTCTTGCGGCGATCTACTTGGACGCGGGCGAAACGGACGGGATGCGGGCAGTATCCGCGTTTTTGCTGCCTTATATTGAGGGTTCCGTGCAAAAAATATCGCATACAAAGGGCGGATCGCAGGATTGGAAATCCCGTTTGCAAGAATTCATTCAGAGCGATAAAGAGCAAAAAGGACAAACGCTGGAATATCGTGCAGTCGGCGAAAGCGGACCGGATCACGACAAAACGTTCACGGTGGAATTGTATTTGGATTCCAATCGGATCGGAAGCGGCGTCGGACATTCCAAAAAGCAGGCGGAGCAGCTTGCCGCACAAGATGCGCTGCACTTGTTCGGAATGCTGGAATAAGGAGCATGTCGCATCACAACATTCCGATCTTTATTCCGCATATGGGGTGTCCCAATCGGTGTGTATTCTGTAATCAGAATACCATTTCCGGTTGCAACGGATTTTCTCTGTCCGATGTCCGGGATGCGATCCGAACGGCGTTGTCCACCATTCCCGAGGGGAGCGAAACGGAAATTGCTTTTTTCGGCGGTTCTTTTACCGGGATCGACCGAGCTCTCATGTGTTCCTTGCTGGAGATCGCACAGGATTTTGTATCCGAGGGAAAAGTCACTTCCATACGGCTTTCGACGCGTCCGGATTATATCGATCCCGAAATTTTGCGGATCCTTTCCCGATATGCGGTACGGCATATCGAATTGGGGATCCAAAGTATGCGGGAATCCGTGTTGCGGAGCGCTCGTCGGGGGCATTCTGCCGAAACGACCGAACGTGCGTGTCGGGCGATCGTATCCTCGGGATTTTCGTTGGTCGGTCAGATGATGATCGGGCTTCCGGGATC
>CAYPIV010000120.1:1996-3642 GCA_964410895.1 uncultured Ruminococcus sp.
TCGTATCCTCGGGATTTTCGTTGGTCGGTCAGATGATGATCGGGCTTCCGGGATCCTCTCTTTCGGACGAGCTTTTTACAGCCGAGCAGATCTGCGCCATGGGGGCGGAAGCAGCCAGAATTTATCCGACGGTGGTGTTTTATCAAACACCGTTGTATGAAATGGCGGTGCGTGGGGAATACGTTCCTCTTTCCGTAAAGGAGGCTGTTATGCGCAGTGCCGCCGTGTTAAACGTGTTTGAATCGCACGCCGTCCCCTGTATTCGGATCGGTTTGTGTGCTACGGAACAGCTGACGGATGCAAGATCGGTATACGCGGGACCGAACCATCCCGCACTCGGAGAATTGGTTTGGAATGCTTATTATTATGAAAAATGTCGGGAGATCCTTTCGGAGCAACGCCTTTTGGGAGAGGAGATCCTGTTAACGGTTCCCGCAAGGGAAATGTCCAAAGTGATCGGTCAGCATCGAAGCAATCTGCTGCGATTGGAATCGGAGACCAACACGCGCGTCAGAAAAGTATCGGCGGATGAGCGGACTTCCCGCATTCGCGCTTCACTATGGAAAAAAACGTAAAGTTTTATCGGGAGGAAAGTACGTGTATCTGAAATCATTGGAAATGCAGGGATTTAAGTCATTTCCGGATAAAACAAAACTCATTTTTGAACAGGACCCGGAAGCCATTCGGAACGGGGAGCAAGATCCGGATGCACCGCAATCTCACGGAGTTACGGTGATCGTAGGTCCGAACGGCTCCGGAAAATCGAATATTGCGGATGCAATGCGTTGGGTCCTCGGCGAGATCTCCTCCAAAACTTTGCGCGGTACCAAAATGGAGGACGTTATTTTCGGCGGTGCGGACAGCCGCAGACCGATGGGGTATGCGGAAGTATCCGTTACGTTTGACAATCGCGGCGAATTCGGAAAATTGGATTGTCCCTACGATGAAGTCACCGTGACCCGTCGCTATTACCGTGCGGGGGACAGTGAATATTTTATCAACCGCAAAGGGGTACGGCTTAAGGATATTTACGAGCTGTTTATGAATACCGGAATCGGGCGCGACGGGTATTCCATCATCGGTCAGGGGCGCATTGCGGAAATGGTTTCGCGGAAAAGCGAAGAGCGGCGCAGTATTTTTGAAGACGCTTCCGGAATTGCCAAATATCGGTACAAAAAGAACGATGCGGAACGCAAGTTAAAGGATACCGAGGACAATATGGCGCGCGTGAACGATATTTTCCTTGAAGTTTCTTCGCAGGTGGGACCGCTTCAAAAGGAAGCCGAAAAAGCCAAACGCGCCATTGAATTGATGGATCAGAAAAAGCGTGCCGACGTCAGCCTTTGGCTGTATGATACGGAGAAACTGCGCGGAGAACTGACCGCTGCCGAGGAAGCAATGCAAATGGCTTCGGTAGATCTGCAAGAAGCGGAAGATTCCATTCAATCTTTGGAAGTTCAAAATTCGAAGTTGTTTGAAGCTTCACAGGGAAGCAAAATGGAATCCGAAGAACTTTTGACACAGATCCAAGCACAAACCGAGAACTGCCATCAATTGGAAAGCGAATATCGTGTTGCCGAAAATACGGTCAATCATGCAAAAGACCTGATCGCCGCAACGCAGGGTTCTGTCGGAGGGACCGAAAA
>CAYPIV010000121.1:0-3624 GCA_964410895.1 uncultured Ruminococcus sp.
TAACTTCTATTTCTACAATACGATGGGGAACGGTTACCGATTTGTTGTGACCGAAAATCCCGTGATGCAAACGGTCAGCGACAAAAAAGGAAACCTTTCCGAAAAACAGGTCGGCGTTACGTTGACCGGCGTTTACACCAAAAATTCCGGCAGTTCGACTCCGTATGAACTTTCCATGGCTTCTGTTTATACCAAGAAGAGTTATACGTTTGATCAATTCTGCTTTACGGTTGACGGTGCCGCAGTGGATGCGGTCGTGACCGAGGGAGCGTCGCTTGTATCCTTCGATCCGATGAATACCAATGAATATCAGATCAGCTACTATCAAGATGTAACCAAGGTCAGCGTTCGTTACAACAAAACCTTGCTCAATTGGATGAAGGAATGCGAAGCGTTGGAAGTTTCCGGAACTCCCTGCACGTATATTTTGCGGTATACGGACACCGATTCCATCGATGGAAAAACGGTATATACCTTTGCGGTACTTCGCAATGGTTTGACGAAAATTACCGACATAAATCTGACACCGACGGGGAAAGCGGGTTTCTTGAATCTTTCCTTTATCTTCAGCGATGCCGGCGAAAAATTAGATTTGGATGTTACGGATGATGACGGCACCAGAGAAGCGTCCTACATTATGGATTACGTTCGTGTCGTTGCGGATAGCAATGTCACGGTAACGTACGATTTGTGGTATCAGAACCTGCAGGATCTGACCGATGCCTCCAAACTGTCTTTGGTAAAGATCACCGGCGAGAATGCGGTGGTAGAGACCGTATCGGAAGTGGATCCGGATTATACTCTGCGCGGAATTTTGGATACCGAGCTTGTCAAGTATCTGTATGAGCTCAATCAGGATATCAACGCAATGATCAATTCCTGCACAACATACGAGGAATTGGAATCGCTTGTTGAGAATCTCTCTTTGATGCTTTCCGCAAAGTCCAATATGAGACCTGCCCAAGTGACAGATCCCAAATTGTTGGAGTATGTTAAGAATAAGGCAGGGGTCACGGATGATGACGAAACCCACGTGATCAATACCGCAATTTCTTCCTATTTGTCGGAAGTTCACGAGCGAGTGGAAATGGCGATTTCCTCGACGATCAAAGAATCGGAACCGGACGAAGAAGGAAACATTCCCACCTATGACGGAATCGAAGAATATGTGTATTATGCATCTCCGTACGCTATTTACTATATGTGGTTGGAAGAGTACGGTTACGCTCCGAAAAAGTAAGCGCTCTTTCTTAGAATCGTTCTGTTTCGGATCTTAAAGATCCGTTCCCCTGTCATGGTCAATGACCATGACAGGGGAACTTTTTGTATAGAGAACCCCGACGAAGAAGAAATCCTCCGGAAAATCATCGGAAGTGCCGGTGATTCCGAAAAGCTTTCGATTTGCCCGTTTGATGGATCCGAGCGAAACGAGGAACCCGCCTCTTTGCAAATGATGAAATTGAAACGATAAAAATGGTTATGAATATTTACTGTTACAATTGTAATAGAGTAATTGCCGCAAGCGACGTTTTTTGCCGAGCCTTAAGGGACCTGCAAGTGGAACGTTTCAAGGGGGCGGCAAGCCACCGGCGCAGCCGATGGGTATGATGTGCTTTTTACATACGGCAGGCGGTCGATGCGGGCAAACAGATTTTTTGGCTTAGATCTCTCGATTCGAGTAAATCGAGAGATCACTGCTATGTCAAGAGGTTCTTCCCAAGGGGCGGATCATAAGATCTCGGTTTCCAAAACGGTTTTAGAAGGTTTCCGTTTTGGATGAAATTGGCATTCAAGGCAATTCTAAAAGATATTTTGGGGTTCAAAACAGGTTCGCTTTTTCATTTCATTTTCTTTTGATTGCATAAATATGAATTCAAAAGAAAATGAATATTATGCAACCGAAAATGAAAACGGATGAAAACACATTTGAAGGCATAAAAACGGTTGCTTTCCTTCTCACTCGATTGGTTTCGCGTTTTGAAAAAAACACTCTCCCGGAACGTTCAACCTCGAAACATTTTGAATTTGATCTTATTTCGATTAATAATACCGTTTTTTTGCCCGAATTTTGAGATTCGATCGCAAAAAATACTTTTCACGGTAAAGGTGGAGAAGAGCTTTCTAAAATGGTGTTGCCGCGGAATTTTTGTTAAGGCAATTTCGGTTCCATTGCGAACAGTTCAGGTTTTGTCGGAGCGCTTTTTGCAGATCTAAAATGAATAAATGAATATTCTTTCGTTCGTTCCGGAAAAATATTTTATTTTTGTTATCTCTAAAACTGTATGATTATTCTGAATTAAAGAATAAGCATGCATAAATGGGCACGTGCCATCAATTATGACAAAATTATTGTCTGATTTTTTGTATAAAATGTCGAAATGCCGTTTGTTTTTCTTTATATTTCCTCCTTGGCTGAAATGGTATAATTATGTCACAGAGTGTCGGCAGAGCACAAAGCTTGACGTAAGCTGTTTAAGATTGGAGGATATTATGAAACATCTACGAAGACAACGCACCTGTATGATCCTTTTATGTGAAACGACCGCCAATATCGGTGATCAACGGATTTCGTATCGACTTTTTGTTCGTTTGCGGCGCGGAAAACGAGATTTTTCCATGCGGATCCGCATGAACGGTGAGCAAAGTGAGATCCATTTGGGAGACTGCGCGGAAGCAGCCTTTGTATTTTACAAACGGATGTACAACGGTTTGGTGACACCCTGTGCCCTGCAAGAACTGTTTGAAGACTTTTGTTACGAATTGCGCTTTCCGGATGGGAAGAAGTAAAAAGATGAAAAAATCACTTTACTTTTCCGTGAAAGTATGTTAAAATAAAAGACGGCGAAACGGCAGATTCCGAAAACGCAAGTTAAAGCATAAAAAAGGATGCCTTACGGCAAAACGGTAGCAATGATGAAGTGTCCCGGATGCGGATATGCGGAAAGTAAAGTGATCGACTCCAGACCGGTTGCGGAGGGAAACAGCATTCGGCGGCGGAGAGAGTGTTTAAACTGTCAAAAGCGATTTACCACATTTGAAATGATCGAAACGGTACAGATTGTTGTGGTCAAAAAAAGCGGGGAAAAAGAGCTGTTTGACAAACAAAAACTCCTTTCCGGCGTGTTCAAGGCAACACATAAGCGCCCGGTGGATGCTATGGCGCTGGTGAATGAAATTGAATCGGAATTGCAAAATTCGTTGCGTCAGGAAGTTACTTCCATGGAGCTTGGCGAGCGCGTGATGCAGAAATTGAAAGAGCGGGACGAAGTGGCGTATGTTCGATTTGCTTCCGTATACCGAGAGTTTAAAGATTTGGATACGTTTTTGGCGGAATTGAACGAGTTGCGTGAGCATTCCGAGGGGAATGCCGAGAAATCGTAACGTTCTCCGCATCGGAGATCCGCGGATGCAAGCGAGTCGCCGTTCTGTCGGCTTATGCCGGTTTCTCGGTCTGCTTACGCACGATCTCCGCCGGTTTGCAAAATAAAGTTTCAAAGCTTTCGTATGTTGCATCCAGACGACCGGGTTTGCGGATCCGATCGCCGCTCTGACAGTAAACGGTTGTAATTTGATTATCACCGCCCTTCATAAATATTTTACCTGGTAACTATAAGAATTCAAAAA
>CAYPIV010000122.1:0-3612 GCA_964410895.1 uncultured Ruminococcus sp.
AATACGATGACCGAATCATACGGCAGATAATCGAATGCGTGGTCGTCGAATCCAAGGAAGAAATCAAAGTGATATTTATCGGCGGGTTGGAAACAAACGAGAGATTGCGAGCAGACTGCGCACAATGACCATAAGGGTTCAAATCTCTAACACAAAACCGCAAAAATATCTTTTTTATAGTCCACTGACAAAGATCCCCTCGGACGAAGTTCGAGGGGATTTTTGCTTTATCCCGTTTTATTGTCCGAGGAGAATCGGGGGCATAGGTACTCGGTAACCGCGGATCGTGAAGAAGTAAGGCAGCTTTTCGCCGAGGCGAAAGGCTTTTTTATTGTCTTTTGTTATCAATACATAATATTACAGATCATACGCGTTCCGCTGTCAAAGCAACGGTTGAATCTTCGATCGGGCGCAAGGTCGGCAGAATGCGATCACCGGCTCCGCGGACGGTTTGGTCCTTTCTCGGGCGGGATCCGTGGGCTCAATTGCAAACCGTCATAGGATCAGCTGCCATGCCGGAAACTTCTTTTTCTTCTCTTTTTTGTTCGCTTTTTAAAAAATCATGTTTTAATGAATAAACATTCATTTTTGTGATTGTGCAAAACCGTACAAATACCACCTGAAATGAGTCTTGATGTCGTGCAAAACAATAATTTTACGGTTTTTATCAAATATTTTCTTGACAAGCCTGAAAAAGTGATGTATAATTATGCAAAAGGGCGAAGAAACGATCAAGCTCGTTGGATGGAGGATTTTGTGATGAATAAGCAAACGGTAAAAAAAGTTGTTTTGGCATATTCCGGCGGATTGGATACGTCCATTATCATTCCGTGGTTAAAAGAAAATTACGGAGATCCGGAGATCATTGCCGTATCGGGAAACGTCGGTCAGGCGGATGAATTGGAAGGATTGGAAGAAAAGGCGCTCAAAACCGGTGCTTCAAAGGTTTACATTGAGGATCTGACCGATGAATTTGTGGAGGAAATGATCCTTCCTACCGTTCAGGCAGGCGGAAAATACGAAGAATATTTGATGGGAACTGCGCTGGCGCGTCCGATCATCGGCAAGCGTTTGGCGGAAATTGCCATTGCCGAGGGCGCCGATGCCATTTGCCACGGTTGCACCGGCAAGGGAAATGACCAAGTTCGTTTTGAACTTGCCATCAAAGCGTTTGCCCCTGGGATGAAGATCATCGCTCCTTGGCGGGAATGGGATATCAAATCACGTGAGGAGGAGATCGCTTATGCGGAGGCGCATCATGTTCCGCTGAAGATCAATCGCGAGACCAATTATTCCAAGGATAAAAACATGTGGCATCTTTCGCACGAGGGATTGGACTTGGAAGATGCTGGGAATGAACCGCAATATGAAAAAGCGGGCTTTTTGGAAATGGGAGTTTCCCCTCTGCAAGCTCCGGATGAACCGACCTACGTAACTTTGGATTTTGAAGCCGGAAAACCGATTGCGCTCAACGGTCAAAAAATGTCCGCAAAAGAGATCATTTTGGAATTGAACCGGATCGGCGGTGCAAACGGAATCGGACTTTTGGATATTGTGGAGAATCGTTTGGTCGGCATGAAATGCCGCGGTGTGTATGAAACCCCCGGCGGGGCGATCTTGTATTTTGCGCACAATTACTTGGAAACGCTTTGTCTTGACAAAATGACGATGCATAAAAAACAGGAACTTTCGGTAACGTTCGGCGAGCTGCTTTACAACGGTCAGTGGTATACGCCGCTTCGGGAAGCGCTTTCCGCTTTCGTGACAAAAACGCAGGAACACGTTACCGGTAAAGTCAAGATCAAACTTTACAAGGGCAATTTGATCAAAGCCGGTGCTTGGAGCGATTGGTCCCTGTATTCCGAGGAGATCGCAACGTTCGGTGAGGATCACGTTTACAATCAAGCGGACAGCGCCGGATTTATCAACCTTTGGGGCTTGCCGATCTCGGTACAGGCACAGGTCGCGGCAAAAAATAAGACCAAACAGTAAATAGTGACCAAAGTAGAAGATTCGAAAGGAACACAGCCGAGCGTTGGGCTCTCTTCGGCAATGAGAACGGTCACGCATGGGAAAGGAAATGAACAATGGCGAAAATGTGGGCGGGACGTACGGACGGAGTGCTTTCCAAAGAGGCGGATGATTTTAATTCTTCCATTCATGTCGATTCTCGAATGTACCGTCAGGATATCATCGGGTCTATGGAACACGCAACCATGCTGTCCGTTTGCGGAATTTTGACGGTTGCGGAAAGCACCGAGATCGTAGACGGCTTGCAGGAGATCTTGGATGATCTGGAAAGCGGTCGTTTGGTGCCCGATCCCGATGCCGAAGATATCCACATGTTTATCGAAGCGGAGCTGACCGCGCGCATCGGCGAAGTCGGAAAAAAATTGCATACGGCGCGCAGCCGCAACGATCAGGTTGCATTGGACATCCGTTTGTATCTGCGGGATGAAATTACGGAGATCCGCAAGCTGATCCGCGATCTTTTGGCGGTTCTGTGCGAGCAGGCAAAGAAAAACCAAGACGCGATCATGCCCGGATATACCCATTTGCAGAGAGCACAGCCCATTACCATGGCACAACACCTTTTGGCATATGCCATGATGTTGGAACGGGATGACGGGAGACTGCGGGACACTGCCGGACGGATGAATTATTCTCCGCTCGGGGCATGTGCTTTGGCAGGAACCACTTATCCGATCGATCGCAATTTGGTCGCAAAGCAGTTGCAGTTTGCGGGAGCTACGGAAAACAGCTTGGACAGTGTTTCCGACCGTGATTTTTGCGTGGAACTGTTGAGCGCGCTATCCTTGATCATGGCGCATCTTTCCCGTTTTTCGGAGGAGCTGATCCTTTGGTCCTCTTGGGAGTTCCGATTTGTGGAGTTGGCGGACGCATTCACTACCGGTTCTTCCATTATGCCGCAAAAGAAAAATTCGGATATGGCGGAACTGATCCGCGGAAAGACCGGGCGCGTTTACGGGGACCTGATATCCATGCTGACCGTCTTAAAAGGATTGCCCTTGGCATACAATAAAGATCTGCAGGAGGACAAAGAAGCGATATTTGATGCGGTCGATACGGTCAAAAAATGCTTGCGGGTATTGATCCCGATGATCGATACCGTGAAAGTAAAAAAAGAAAATTTGTATGATGCCGCCCAAAAAGGATTCCTCAACGCAACGGATCTTGCGGATTACTTGGTACGCAAGGGAATGCCGTTCCGTACGGCATATCAAACAGTCGGTCAATTGGTGGCAAAGTGTATTTCCGAAAGCAAAACGTTGGAGACGCTTCCTTTGGAAGACCATCAAACGGTTTCCGAGTTGTTCGATACGGACCTGTATGCGGAAATCGCATTGGAGACTTGCGTTGCAAAGCGTGTTTCCTCCGGCGGGACCGGACCGCAATCGGTAGCGGCGCAGATCGCGTCGGTTGAAAAATTTTTGCGAAACGAAACCGACTTTTATTGATCTGCTTGCTTTACTTTTTTGCAGACTACAATCAAATGTAAAAAGCGTCCCCGTGTCGATTATTCCGACACGGGGACGCTCAGACTGTAGACAAAAAGAGCTGTCGTATTGACGGACACCTGCAATTATGGTA
>CAYPIV010000123.1:0-3602 GCA_964410895.1 uncultured Ruminococcus sp.
CAATTTTTATGAATTTCACAAGCTTGCGATCGATGAATTGGAAGCGTTTGATTATGAAACATACAAGGCAAACGGGTTCCGATCGGAACATTTGGGCGACTATCCGCTCCGTTTGGAGACCAAACCGGAAAATTTGTGATCGAAAGTCATTCTTGTGCGCTGTTGGGCGGTCTTTTGTAGAAAAGAACCCTTGACAGCGCACTGTTTTTGTAAAAAATGCATTGATTTATGACATTTTTTACAAAACTACTATTGACGGATTGGGTAATTTGTGATACAATATAAACATCATTTTATCAAAGAGGGACTTATGCCGAGATTTTTTGTTTGCGCCGATCAGATCTCCGATGGGATCGTTACCGTATTGGGGGAAGATGCGCACCATATCTCCCGTTCTCTGCGAATGGCGGTGCAGGAACGCATTCTCGTTTGCGATCAGCAAAAAAACGAATATGTGTGTGAGTTGACGGAGTTTTTAACGGACCGTGTCAAGGCGCGCGTTTTGGAAATGCGGACTTGCAGTGCCGAATCTCCCATGGACATTACGGTTTTTCAAGCCTTGCCGAAAGGTGACAAGTTGGATTCCGTTATCCAAAAATCGGTGGAATGCGGTGCGTCCCGCGTGATCCCGTTTGAAAGCGAGCGATGTATCGTGCGCAGTAAAAGCGAGACCGAGCCGAAAAAGACAGAACGTCGGTTGCGGATCGCCGCAGAGGCTGCCAAGCAATGCGGAAGAGGAATTTTGCCGCAAGTCCATCCGACCCTTTCGTTTTCGAAGGCTTTGGAGTCGGCGTGCGCGGCAGATCTGGCACTCTTTTGTTACGAAGGAGAAGAAACGCTTCCGCTGCCGGCGGTATTGAAAACGTGGCGTTCCGCACGGTTGCCGGCGGATGCAATCCCCGAGACCGTTTCGATCATGATCGGAAGTGAAGGGGGATTTTCCGTTGCCGAAAAAGAGCTTGCCGTTCAGAAAGGAATGCTTTCAGTTGGATTGGGAAAACGGATCCTGCGGACCGAAACTGCCGCTTCGTTCGTTTTGGCATGCTTGGTGTATGAGTTTGAACTTGCCTCGAAATAGGTGCGGTTTCAAGCGGAGTCGAAATCCGTTTCGGTTGTCGCATCCGTGCATTTTGCATGAAAAAATTGAAAAAAAGCCGTAAAATATCGAAAAACCTATTGAAAAATCACAAAAAATGGTGTAAAATAGGTGTGGTTTGTTCGGTGTTGTTCTGAAACATAACAAGAGGAGAAGTAAAAAAATGTCTAACAGGTTGTTTCAAGGTGTCATTCATCAAATGAAAGATGCGATCGATCGCGTGATCGGTGTCATCGACGAGAACGGTGTCATCATTGCTTGCTCGGAATTGGTCAAAATCGGCGAGATCCGTCAAGGTGTGCGTGATGAGCTGAACTATACCGGTGATATCATTACGGGGAACGGCTACACGTACCGTCCGATGACAAGCTCTCCCAAGACCGAGTATGTGGTATTTGTTGAGGGTGAAGATAAGATGGCGGAAAAGATGTCCAAGCTGTTGGCGATCTCCCTCGGAAACATCAAAAATCTGTATGACGAGAAATATGATAAAGGCTCCTTTATCAAAAATATCATTTTGGACAATATTTTGCCGAGTGATATCTATATCAAATCCAAAGAGTTGCATTTTAATACGGAAGAATTGCGGATCGTTTTCCTGATCAAATTCTTCGGAAAGACCGATATGCTTCCGTTTGAAATGTTGCAGAACATGTTCCCCGATAAGTCCAAGGATTATGTCATCAGCGTCGGAGAGCACGATATCGTTTTGGTCAAGGACGTTAAGCCGGGAATCGACAGTAAGGAGATCGAAAAGATCGCTACCAATATTTCCGACACGCTTTCCACCGAGTTTTATACCAAAGTTGCCATCGGTATCTCCACCGTTGTGGAAAATATCAAGGATCTGGCGCGCGCATACAAAGAAGCACAGGTCGCTTTGGAAGTGGGAAAAGTATTTGAGACCGAAAAAAGTATTATCAGCTATGAAAACCTCGGCATCGGTCGCTTGATCTACCAACTTCCCACCACATTGTGTGAAATGTTTTTGCAGGAAGTCTTTAAAAAGGGAAGCTTGGAATCGCTTGACCGCGAGACTTTGATGACCATTCAGTGTTTCTTTGAAAATAATCTGAATGTTTCCGAAACTTCCAGAAAACTGTTCGTTCACCGCAATACATTGGTGTACCGTTTGGATAAGATCCGGAAACTGACGGGTTTGGATCTGCGTGAATTCGAACATGCCATCACCTTTAAAGTGGCTTTAATGGTCAAGAAATATTTAAATTCCAAACCGGTTAAGTTTTGATTGCCGTTTTTCCGACATTTTATGATATCCGAAAGCGAAATGCACTGTGATCCGCAGTGTATTTCGCTTCTGTACTGTTTGGTTTACCCGTATAAACGGTTGTAAAATGCTCATAAAATAGAAAAGGTACACGGCAAACGACAATGTGTACCGGAAAGAAGGGAAAAAATGCAGGATCATCAAAAAGACTATTACCCGGGGGAATGGGATTGGAGTACTCCCTCCGAGCCGCAGGCGGGACAGGAGCATTCCAAGCAAAAGCGCGGAAAAGCTCCCACCGGCGTTTGGATCTGCTTGTTATGTGTGGCAGTTGTATTTTCCGTTCTGCTTACCTATGTGTTAACGACCGTTTCCAATCAGAATTACTACACGGAATTGCTTCGGGAGAAGCAGGAACAGATCGATCTGTTACAATCGCTGGGGGGGAATTCTTCTCTTTCCTCGGAAGATCTTCAACAGCTGGAAACTTTGAAACAGATCTTTCAACAGTATTCCTATTATTACGGGGACGTTTCGGAAAAAGAGCTGTTGGAAGCTGCCATGAAGGCATATGTCAATGCAACCGGTGACCTTTACGCAGAGTACTACACGGTGGAGGAATATGCGGATCTGGTCAGCGATCGCAACGGCACTTCCGTCGGGATCGGGATCGGCATCGTGCAAAGCGAGTTGACGGTCAACGGAAGCAAATATCTCGGATTTTTAGTCACCGCCATCTTCCAAAATGCGCCTGCCGAATCATCGGATCTGCAAATTTCGGATTTTATTTACCGTGTTAAGCAAAATGGGGAATACCGTACCGTAAACGAGTTGGGGTATACCGAAGCCGCCAATGCGGTCCGCGGCGAAGCGGGAACTGTGGCGGAGATCTCCGCGTTTCGGATCCGCGATGGCGCTTATGAGTCCCACGATTTTTCCATCGTAAGAGCTTCTTACGAAAAGCAGTCGGTCTCTTACCGCATTTCCGAAACGGAAAGCTCGGTCGGGATCGTTCATATTTCCGAATTTGACTTGACCACTCCGAAACAGTTCAAAGCTGCCGTGCAAACCTTGCAAAAAGCGGGAATTACGCGATTTGTGTTCGATGTTCGCAACAATCCCGGAGGGGATCTGCAATCGATCAAAGCCGTTTTGACCTATTTTTTACAACCGGGAGATCTGATCCTTTCGTCCATTACCAGAGACGGTACTGTTGATACTTCCTATGTTGCGGAAGTGATCAATTGGGGAGGGGAATATGCGGCGTGCAATGTTTCC
>CAYPIV010000124.1:0-3567 GCA_964410895.1 uncultured Ruminococcus sp.
GATCCGCTTCATCGCAAACAAAGAAGCCGAGGCGATCGCAAAGTTCCAAAAAGCGGGGATCATTCGGATAATGGCTGGTTCGGATCATATTGATATGGTTGGCTTTGAGCAGATAAAGATCCTTTTGCATATGTTCCAACGGTGTAGCGGCACCGAGCAACGGATGGCTGTCGTGACGGTTGACACCTTTGCCTTTGACTGCTTTTCCGTTCACATACAAAATTCTGCCTTTCACTTCAAAACGGCGGATACCGACTTCCTGCCGAATATGCTCTTCGCCGACGGTCAGGTACAGTTCATACAAAGCGGGAAATTCGTCACTCCAAAGCATGGGATCGGGAACCGAAACGGAAAAAGCGACTTTCCCGTTTTCCGTCTTTTCACTGCCATTTGCGATCGATTCTCCGGTCGGCGAAACGAGACGGTATGCAATTTCCGTTTCCCCGTTACATTCCAATTCCGCCAAAATTTCGGCATTCGTCCAAGGTTCATCCACTTCCGTGCGAACATAGAGATCCGTAATATGGATCGGATCGCGCTTGAGCAAATAAACTTCTCGAAAAATTCCGGATAACCGAATTTTATCCTGATCTTCCAAATAAGACCCGTCACACCACTTCAACACCAAAATGTGAATGGTATTCTCACCGGGGATCAAATACTCATTGAGAAGCATTTCCGTTGTCATGTGACTGACTTGACTGTACCCAACAAATCGGTTATTCAGGAATACGTAGAAACAGGAGTCCACACCTTCAAAATTCAAATAGATCTTTCGCGTTGACAACTCCTCGGGATCCATGAAGAATGTCCGCATATATAAGCCGCACGGATTTTCGGTTGGCACGTGAGGCGGATCCACAGGGAACGGATAATTGATGTTGGTATAGTGCGGAGTATCATACCCGCGACCGAGCGCCATTTGCCAACTCATCGGAACGGTCATCGGATCCCAAGAATCCACGTTCCAAATTTCCGTCGCATCGGTCAAAGAAGCATAATAGTGAAACTTCCATTCGCCGCACAGGGTTTGAACTCGATCGCTTTCGGAACGGTTTGCACGCGCCGCGACTGCATCGCTTTGATAAGGAATCATGTATGCATGCGGTTTTTCACAACCCAAATGCAACACCTCTAAACTTTGATGGTACCGAAGATCAAATTGCATAGAAAAAGCCTCCAAATATTAGTGTGATGCCAATGCGGTGCCATACAAAAAGAGCTTGCGCAAACAGAAACGGAAAGCGGTTACAAGCACACGTCCGTTCCAACGCACCATTGAAAAAACTCCATTATAAACACCGACACAGGCAAAGCGTTCTGTATACATTGTACCATAGCAAGTACCGAAAATCAATACTTTTTGCAAAATACGACCGCTTTTCTTTCCCGTAGCCGTTGGGTGCGACCATCAAAAGAAAAAACCCACGGCAACCGAAATTGCCGTGGGGATCTTCTTATTCGTTTTCCGAAGTCGGAGCATCCTCTGCGGGTGCTTCTTCAACGGTTTTCTTTTTTCTGGTAGCTTTCTTCTTAGCGGGCTTCTCTTCCTCAACTGCAGGTGCTGCCACGGGCTCATCCTTGACTAACATCAAGATCGCCATCTCTGCCGCATCACCTCTGCGGAACCCGGTCTTCAGAATGCGCGTATAACCGCCTTGACGGTTCTCGTACATGGGAGCAATTTCAGAAAACAGCTTAGTAACAACATCTTCCTTAGTAATGTAAGCCAAAGCTGCACGACGGCTTGCCAAAGTATTTTTCTTACCGAGTGTAATCATCTTTTCTGCCATGGAACGAACTTCCTTCGCTCTGGTAAGCGTGGTTTCGATCTGTCCGTTCTCAAGCAGCAAGGTAACCATGCCGCGAAGCATAGCATTTCTATGTGCGGTAGGTCTGCCGAGTTTTCTGTTACGGGGCATTAGTATTCCCTCCTTCTGCTTTACGAATAGTTTTTTCTTCCGTAGGTATCATTACGCGGATTATTCTTCTTCTCTCTTCAATTCCAAATTCAGAGAGTGGAGTTTTTGAATGACTTCCTCCAATGATTTTTTACCGAGGTTGCGAACTTTGATCATATCCTCCTCGGTCCGGTTGATCAGATCTTCAACCGTATCAATGCCCGCACGCTTCAAACAGTTGAAGCTACGCACGGACATGTCAAGTTCCTCAATGGTCATCTCAAGAACTTTCTCTTTGATCGTCTCTTCACGCTCAACCATGATTTCTGCTTTTCTTGCTTCATCGGACAAGTCCACAAACAAGTTGAGATGCTCGTTGAGAATCTTGGCGCCCAAAGAAATTGCCTCCTTAGCGGAGATGGTTCCGTTGGTAAGAATTTCCAAGGTCAATTTATCATAATCCGTAATATTTCCCACACGGGTATTATCCACTGTATAATTCACATTGTATACAGGGGTGTAGATAGAGTCCGTATAAATCGTTCCGATCGGAGCGGAGGTAGCTGTACCGAGAATTTGGGTATGCAGCTGCTTGTTTCTCTCCTGTGATACATAGCCGCGACCGCTTGCGAAAGTCAATTCCATATAGAATCTCTCATTTTCGCCAACCGTTGCAATATGATGATCCGGATTTAAGATCTCAATATCGGAATCCTGTTTGATATCACCGGCAGTAACGTTGCGCTCGCCGACGACATCAATGATAACCGTTTTCGGTCCTTGGCAATGTAACTTGGCGGTAATGCCCTTTACATTCAGCACGATCTCGGTCACATCCTCGGTTACACCGGGAATGGTGGAAAATTCATGCAAAACACCGTCGATCTTGATGCTGGTCACTGCAACACCGGGCAACGAGCTCAGCAGCACGCGACGCAGGGAATTACCTAAAGTAATGCCGTATCCGCGCTCCAACGGTTCCACGACAAATGTACCGCTGGTGCCGTCTTCGCTCAAATCCGCAACTGCAATATTCGGCTTTTCAATTTCAATCATTCCAAATAAAACCTCCTTCTTTCAATCAATCAAAAATAGGTGTTGATGATACGGTGGCAATAACAGCCCATTGCACCGTACCGCAAAAAAACACACGGGATTACTTGGAATAAAGCTCGACGATCAGCTGTTCGTTGAAATCAAAGTCAACGTCTTCTCTTGCAGGCAGGTTGAGAACCTTTGCGGTCATCTCATCCGCTTTCACTTCAAGCCACTTCGGAGCGGTCTTGGTAGCTGCAGCTTCTGCCAATGCCTTGAATTTTGCGGAATCGCGGCTGCTCTCTTTAACGGAGATCACATCGCCTGCTTTGACGATCAAAGAAGGAATGTTTACCTTTTTGCCGTTTACGGTGAAATGTGCATGCAGAACCAATTGACGCGCTTCCTTGTGAGATGCGCCGAATCCCATTCTGTAAACAACATTGTCCAATCTGCGCTCCAACAGGCAGATCAGGTTTTCACCGGTCATACCCTCTTTGCGGTCTGCTTCTTCAAAATAGTTCACGAACTGTCTCTCCAAAACACCATAGTATCTTCTGGTCTTTTGTTTCTCACGCATTTGCAGTCCGTATTCTCTCATTTTTTTGTTTGCTGCGCCATGCTGACCGGG
>CAYPIV010000125.1:0-3543 GCA_964410895.1 uncultured Ruminococcus sp.
AATCGTAATCATATTCCGAATAGGCAGTATATTGATCATAGATCCATCCCTTGCCGTCCAGCTGTGCTACGGTAGAACCACCGACGCCCGCATTGGTAACAGTCAATCCCGTAGATGCGGAAAGTCTCCCAGCCCAGCTTTTTCCTTCGGAAGGAGACAACAGATCATAGGTCCCCGCGGTGATGGAATCTCCCAAAAAGAGTGCCGTACGCTGCTGCAAGGGACTTTCCCGCACGTTCGTCGCCTGCCCGTAGTCGGAAGCAACCAATTCTTTTTTGTACCATTGATAGGTCACACCGTCAAACGGGGAATTGACGGTCAATACCGCATCTTTGCCGTATTCTCGCAACACCGTCAACTTCACATGAGTCACATCCGCGGGAACCGTATAGCACAAAATCGATTCGCCCTCGCCGATGCTTGAAAAAACAGTCGCGCCGTCCCATCCGACGGTAGTCCCGCCGTTCAGCCCCGATCCGTCTCCGATATACAAAGCCAAAAACCATTTTTGATTGTTTGAACACGGTCCAAAATACAATACATCCCCTTCCCGAACGGCAATCGGAACGGAAGAAACGTATCCGGTATGGGAAATGTATCCATTGATGTTTGACGCGCTCGGTATATCCAATCTTGCCGGTTGATACTCATTTTTCGGAAAAAACGCAGCACGGTAGAATGCCAAATCAAACGGTTGATTTTGTGTCACAAGAATCGGGTAATCGGTTACCCATGTGGTAATTCGAATTTGCGTGATCCCGCTCGGAACCGTCCAAGAAAGAATGGAACGAGTGGAGCTGAGAGATTCCAAGACCGCGGTTTGCGTTTGTCCCGTCTCTGCCAATTGGGTTCTTCCCGCATAAGTTCCGATTTGATTTCCGCTTGCATCGTAGCCGCGAATATTCCATCCCTGTGTCGGGTCAAGCAATCCCAGATAAATCACATCTCCCGCCGTGACCGAAATCGGTGTGCTTACCAAAAAGCCGCTGTTTTCCGTAACGGCATCCACGGTCACCCCGGCGAGCCCCGTTCCGGCACATACATATCGGTTTTGTACGGCAATCGGATGCGTTGTCAAAGCAACTGCGTTGGTCATCTTTCCGAGTTCGGTCTTGGTCCCCTTTAAGATTTCCGTACAAAATTCTGCCGTAAACGGCTGATTTGCGGTTACAATCATGCGGTGATCGCTGTAATTGGTCGTCAAGCGAACTTGTGTAACGCCGTTTGGAACCGCATAGCGAATGATGCCCGCAGTATCCGAAAGTTTGCTGTATATATCAATATTCGCCTTGGCAAGCGAAGCCGTTTGATTGCCGTTGACATCATATCCGCGCAAATGCCAACCTTGTTCCAAATTGGCAATTCCGAAATACAAAACATCGCCTGCACATACCGCAATGGTTTCGGAAGCGCAGTAACCGCTTAAAGTCCCCTCACTGTTCCATTTGTCCGGATACGAATTTTCCGCTTTTACCGAAAACAAATTGCGAAGCGGCATGGCAATCAGCATGGTTTTGTAATCAAACGATTGGTTTTTCGTCATCATAATATCCACACGCGGAGCCTTTGTAGTCAATCGAATTTGGGCTGCCCCCACAGGAACCGTATATTGCAAAATTCCGTAGACGGAATCCAAAGTTTCCAAAACAACGGCTTGATAGCTTCCCGCCGTATCCGCTTTGGAAACAGTTCCCATGCGAGATCCCGATTGATCGTATACCGCAAGATACCACCTTTGACTGAGATCCACCAATCCGAACGTGATCACATCTCCCTCCGTGACCGAAACCAAATGAGAACTGACATACCCGGCGGTAGAATCGAAAGCCGCATCGGCTGTCCCCGTGGGGATACCGCTTCCCTGTAATTCGTAGTAATTGGTGAGTGAAACCGTCTCGGCTTTTGCAATGGATGATTCCCCGCTTGCAGGAACCGCATACACAACCGATCCGCAAACATACGGGATGATCATTGCCATGCACAAAACTTGTAACAAAACTTTTTTCCATGTCTTCATGTGAGATTCCTCCCAAAAGTTGCTTTCTTGATTTGACATGTCAACCGCTACAATGATAATTTATCACATATTTTTCCGTGTGTCAAGCATTCAGCCCCATTTTAGGCGGTAAAAAAGCGGTAAAAAATAAAAAACAAATCAGCCCCGCATCGGACGTTCTTTCCGATGCGGGGCAACTGCAATGGATCTGTTTATTTCTTCTTGACCAGAGGGATCTCCGTCATGCGCAATTTTGCGCAACCGTAAGGAGCAAGGGAAACGGCTCTTGCTTCATCCAGCGGCTGACGGCTGTTCGGCTGTTTTGCGCAGATCGTATCGTAACCGTCCTCATATCCCCAATCGATATGGCAAACTTCCGCCTCCAATTGTACCGGAGGATGCACGGAAGAGAACGGAATCTCATCGACCGCATTTTCGATCCTCCGAAGCGTTTTGGACGTATAAGCATAGTTCCAATCACTCGTCGGATAGTAATAATAATCGCAATACGGCGCCTTTCTCTCTACTTCCAATCCCGAAGAAGCCGCTTCTTTGCGAACGTACTCCACTTGTTTTGTCGACATGGAGATCGGTACCGAGAAGATCAAGGATCCGCACCGTGCGTAGCTCAATCCGTTGGCACTGCCGAGCATTTCCGGCACGGTTTCAAACTCAACAACGACAACCGTCTCGCCCTTGGCAAAACCGTTTACGCAATACCAAGGCTTCTTTGCAACCGATTCGCCGTTCACCTTCAGGTTCTGCGCAAAAGACGGAATACGGATCCGCAAGGTCATGGTCGTATCCTCTTCTGCCTGTACGCGATAGACCAAGCGATTGCGGAAAGGATAGTCTGTCTCCAAAGCGATCTGCACGGGAACGCCTCTCCACTTCGTATTCAAAACAGACGGTACAGCAACGGCACTGACGATGCATCCCTTGCCTTTCAGGAAAGAAGCAAGTGCGAGTTTCGGCCAACCCTGACCGAAGTTTGCCGTACAACATCCGAAATTCGGCTCCAAACCGAACACATTTGCTTCCGAACTGTTGGTACGGAAGATCGACTTTCCGGGGAACTTGGAACACTCGATCTGATTGCTTTGCTGATCGTACTGATGTGCCCACATATCATCCGAAATGGTTGCAGGCAGGGCGTTGAACGCAATCGTCTCCAACCGTTCCGCCCACTTGCGGTCGCCCGTTACGGCATACAGCCATTCGTAAGAATACATTTGTTCCACAACGGCACAAAGTTCCGTTCCTTGGATTGGGCTCAATCCGGAGAGGCATTCGTCTCCGGTGAACGTGCCGACAGGAGTTCGGTTATAGGTATGCAACACCCGGTAAAGTTGTTCCGCAATGTCTTGGTATTCCTCCCCCAAAAGGTCACAGGAGACCGCTTCGTACTTCAGCATCATCATCACATTGACAATGTGCGTTTCCTGTTTCCAAATATTCAAGGGACGTTCCCAGAGATCGGTCAATGCAGCCCAATCGGTTCCCTGCGCACGCAATATTTTGGCAAGTTCCGAGATCCACGGTTCCTC